>JALWTJ010000074.1 GCA_027082895.1 Hyphomicrobiales bacterium
CGGACGGGGTGTGGACGGGGTCAGCGTATTGGTCCCATGGGGGCGGGCCGATGCTGCCCCGGATGCGCCGGGGGTCACCACGCGACGGGTGCGCCGTTCGACGACGACGGAACGGGTCGAGCGGGCGACAACGGGCCGTCCGGCGCCCGCGGGACCGGTTTTCAGCGACAGGGTCTTCTTGTCCTGGCCACCCGTGTTGCCACTGTTCTTGTTGTCTTTGTCGCTCATCTAATCTTCGTCTCG
This sequence comes from Hyphomicrobiales bacterium, assembly GCA_027082895.1. Lineage (GTDB taxonomy): Bacteria > Pseudomonadota > Alphaproteobacteria > Rhizobiales > Devosiaceae > DROE01. Next base: position 244 of record JALWTJ010000074.1, read on the forward strand.
TTCTTTTCTCGTTCAACCGGCTCGACGTACCGAGCCAGTTTGCGAACCCGCACCAGCGCAGATTCTGCGGCCGCACCAGGGGTCAATGCCGCGTGTATCACATTTTCCTGTCCCAAAGCCAAACCCAATTGTGAGCTGGACAGAATATCAAAATGGGGCACCTGTTGCTCAAGGCCTGCGGCCCGCAACGATGCCATCATCTTCCGTCGCCCGTCGGGGGCAGCATCCCGTGCGGTTAATAACGCCAAAACATTGCCGGCGGCAATGGCCGATTTCACCCGCGTGGCCCCGGTCTGCAACTGTCCAGCCTTGCGGGCCAGCCCCAGGGCACCTCGCAGGCGCTGTTCTAACCGGGTCTGCGTCAGTTGCGCAAGGTCCGGCGGAAGATGAATTTTCCGCTTCAGGGACCGCGCAAAGACGTTTCGTGCTGCCGCTTCACGCACATGATCAGCGCGTGCCGTCACCCAGACCCCCCGGCCCGGCGCCCGGCCATCTATGTCCGGCACCAGTTCACCATCCGGACCAAGGACAAACCGCACCATGGCGGAGGCGGGCTGTACCGTTCGCGTCAGGGCGCACTGGCGGTCATGATCGGCAGAACGGGCCATGCAAATGCCATCCTCACCTGTCCATCACTGGTCACCGGCGGCACGGTCCGCTTCGTCCGCAGGGGCCTGCGACGCAGAACCTGCCGACAGGGGAGTATCCGTTTCAGATGTTTCCTCTGCTTCTGCTTCCTGTTCCAGCTCGTCCGGTGTTATCCACCCGGCCAGCAGGCGAGCCTGCATGATCATCTGACTGGCTTCAACCCGGGAAACGGGAAATTCGCTCAGAACACCTTCGAATTTCTTCGTCTCCCCGTCCTTGCGTTCGACCCAGCCGAGCAGATCATCAGCGGCATAACCGGCAAAGTCCTCGATGGTCTTGACCCCATCCTTGCCGATAGCCACCAGCATGGCCGCATTAAGTCCTTCGATCTGGTATAGGTCATCGGATACCCCCAACTCGATCCGTTCCTCGTCAAAGGCCTTTTCCACTGCTTCGAGATATTCCACGGCGCGGGACTGGATTTCGGCGGCGGTATCCTCGTCAAATCCTTCGATGGCGGCAATTTCGCCCGGATCCACATAGGCCAGTTCCTCCACGGTGGAAAAACCTTCGGAAGCCAGCAACTGGGCCACGGTCTCGTCCACGTTCAGGGCCTGGGTGAACAGTTCGGAACGTTCCACGAATTCGGCCTGACGGCGTTCGCTTTCCTCCTGTTCGGTCAGGATGTCGATGTCCCAGCCGATCAGCTGGGATCCCAGACGCACATTCTGTCCCCGGCGGCCAATGGCCAGGGAAAGCTGTTCGTCGGGCACCACCACCTCGATGCGCTCGGCCTGTTCATCCAGCACGACCTTGATCACCTCGGCAGGCTGAAGGGCCGAAACGACCAGGGAGCCGATATCATCGGTCCAGGGGATGATGTCGATCTTTTCCCCCTGAAGTTCACCGACCACCGCCTGCACCCGGGAGCCGCGCATGCCCACGCAGGCCCCGACCGGGTCAATGGAACTGTCGGAGGAGGAAACGGCGATCTTGGCCCGGGAGCCGGGATCGCGGGCAATGGAGCGGATGGTGATGATGCCATCATAGATTTCGGGCACTTCCTGCATGAACAGCTTGGCCATGAACTGGGGATGGGTGCGGGAGAGGAAAATCTGGGGGCCGCGCTGTTCCCGGCGCACGTCATAGATCAGGGCCCGGATCCGGTCCCCGTACTTGAACTGTTCGCGCGGGATCAGTTCATCGCGTCGCACAATGGCTTCGCCCCGTCCCAGATCAACAATGACATTGCCATATTCGACCCGCTTGACGGTGCCGTTCACGATCTCCCCGATACGGTCGATATATTCCGCGTACATGCGCTCGCGTTCCGCATCGCGCACCTTCTGCACGATGACCTGCTTGGCGGACTGGGCAGCGATACGGCCGAATTCGATGGGCGGCAGTGGCTGGGAAATATATTCGCCAAACTCGGCCTCGGGCGCCTGTTCGCGGGCATCCTTGAGGGAAATCTGGCGCGATACGTCCTCGACATTCTCGACGATCTCGAGCAGACGCCACAGGCGCATTTCGCCGGTCTTGGGGTCGATCTCGGCCTTGACCTCGGTTTCAGCGCCATAGCGGGCGCGGGCCGCCCGGGCAATGGCATCCTGCATGGCCTCGATCACGATCATGCGATCAATGGACTTTTCGCGGGCCACCGCGTCGGCAATTTGCAGCAATTCGAGCCTGTTCGCTGAAACGGACATTACAGTTTCTCCTTGGGATCGTTCCCGTTTCCGGCCTTTTCCCTCATGGGAAAAGCGTCCGGATCCGGCGTTGCGTCGTTTTCAATGATTGTTTCCACATCCGGATCACCCGGCGGGGTAGCGGACCGGGAGGCGGCGGCCTCGGCAAGCAGACGGTCCGTCAGAACCAGCCGTGCTCGTCCGATCATGAACAGGTCCAGACGAACGATGGGGTCCGCGCCTTCAGGCACATCGGGCAGTTGCAGGACCACCTGGTCCCCTTCAACCCCGGCAAGGGTGCCCCGGAAGCGCTTGCGCCCGTCGCGCATCCGGGCCAGTTCGATCCGCGCCTCATGGCCCTGCCAGCGTTCAAAATCGCTGCGGCGCACCAACGGGCGATCCACGCCGGGAGAAGAAACTTCCAGATGATAGGCGCCGGAAATGGGCTCTTCCACGTCCAGCAGGGGTGAAACTTCCTGGGACAGCTGCTGGCACTGGTCAATGGTGAAAGCACCCTGTTCATCCTCGGCCATGATCTGCAGGGTGCAGCCGTTTTCGGCCGTAACGCGAACCCGCACCAGCCGAAAGCCCAGATCCCGAACCACCGGTTCAATGATGGCGGCTATGCGCTGTTCCTGTCCGGTTTCGCTGATGTAACGTTTCTGATCCAATTGGGGGCCGCTCTTGATCCGTTGATTTGGCGCCACCGGGATACTGCCGGTGCAGACACCTCCCGGGGCCGGGCAACAAAAAAGAGCGGGGCCCGTTGGCACCCACTCTCCGGTTTACCCTTGAGAATTTGCGCCCTTATAACAGGAGGAGCACAAAACTCAAGCAAAGAATTTCACCGGTTCGGTTGCTTCAGAAAAGAAGGGGTCAGGTCAGGCGTGCCGGCGGAAGGTGAAATACCAGCTTTTTTGCCGGCCCTGGCGACGGGCCTTGATTTCATAGCGGGTTGGCTCCCAGCCGGCAAAGGGCTGGTGCCAGAACCCGGGTTCGGTGCCCATAACCCATTCAAAGCGGGGATGGGCGATCATATGGGCCAGGGTCCAGTTGGCATAATCCTTGATGTCGGTGGCAAAACGGAACGTGGCCCCGGGGGCCAGGGTGCGGGCCAGGGCATCAAGGGTAACCGGAGAAATGAAACGGCGCTTGCGGTGACGGGTCTTGGGCCAGGGATCGGGATAGAGCAGAAAGGCTCCATCCAGGTAATCATCGGGCAATGCCCGCAGCAATTCGAGGGCATCGCGGCAGAACAGGGAAATATTATTCAGCTTTTCCTGTTCGATCTTTTGCAGCATCTTGCCGATGCCCCCGGTAAAGACCTCCGAACCGATATAATGGGTCTGCGGGTTCTGCCGGGCCAGTCGCGCCAGATGTTCACCGCCCCCGTAACCGATTTCAAGGCAGGTTCTTTCGGGCCGAAGCGCCATGGCGGGATGAAATCCGGTCTCGTCCCGAACGGGCAGATCAATCCGTATCCGGGGCAGAAGGCTGTCCATCAGGGCCTGCTGGCCCCGGTGCAGCCGCTTGCCGGCCACCCGGCCGAAAAAGGCCCTGTGGGGTTTGGCCGCAAGGCCGGATGGGGTCTTTTCGTCTGGCGAAGAACCTGATCTGGATGTCACGGCACTTTCCCGGGGCTTGTGATCGGGCAGGTGTTATCCGCTAAATGGTGCAAACGCAACATGTCGCGGGATGCCTCCTGCCCCCCCGGCAACGTCGGACTGCTCAGGCCTTTACCGCCTTTTTCAGGTCCCGGACCAGATCCAGCCGTTCCCAGGAAAATGTTCCCCCCCGGCCCGGCTTGCGGCCAAAATGCCCATAGGCGGCAGTTTTGGCATAAATGGGCTTGTTCAGATCAAGGGTGCGCCGGATGCCGGTGGGGGAAAGGTCCATTACCGTGCCCACCGCCTTTTCGATAACCGCGTCCGCAACCGTGCCGGTACCGTGGGTATCCACGAAAATGGACAGGGGCTGGGCCACGCCGATGGCATATGACAGCTGGATGGTGCAGCGTTCGGCCAGACCGGCAGCGACCACGTTCTTGGCCAGATAGCGAGCGGCGTAGGCGGCGGACCTGTCAACCTTGGTCGTGTCCTTGCCCGAAAAGGCGCCGCCCCCATGGGGGGCCGCCCCGCCATAGGTGTCCACGATGATCTTGCGGCCGGTCAGGCCGGCGTCCCCGTCAGGCCCGCCTATCACGAACTTGCCGGTCGGATTGACGTACCAGATGCAATCATCGGCGATGGTGAAATCGGCAACCGCCTCGCGAACAAGGGGTTCCACCACCTGGCGCACCCTGGCCGAATCCCAATCTTCCTTCACATGCTGGGTGGACAGAACGATCTGGGTGATGCGGGACGGCTTGCCGTTTTCATAGAGCACCGTTACCTGGCTCTTGGCATCGGGGCCCAGAAGGGCGGCGTCCCCCTCCCCGGACTTGCGGGCACGGGCAAGCCGCTCCAGAATCTTGTGGGCATAATAGATGGGTGCGGGCATCAGGTCGGGGGTCTCGTTGCAGGCATAGCCGAACATGATCCCCTGATCCCCGGCCCCCTCGGACCCTTGCATGTCGGCGGCCTGGTCCACCCCTTGTGCGATATGGGCGGACTGGAAATGCAGCAACACGTCGATGCGGCACGTCTTCCAGTGGAATCCCTCCTGCTCATAGCCGATGTCGCGGATGGCACGGCGGGCCGCAGAGCGGAACCGGGCCGGGTTGATGACCTGATTGCCGTTCCTGTCCTGCTTGAGCAGGCTGGGGGGAACCCGTACCTCCCCGGCAATGATCACCCGGTTGGTGGTGGCAAGGGTTTCGCAGGCAATGCGCACGTTCATGGGGTCGGTGCCAGTCTTGCGGGCCTCGCGATAGACCAGATCGACAATCTCGTCGGAAATCCGGTCACAGACCTTGTCCGGATGCCCTTCGGACACCGATTCGGAGGTAAAATGATAGGAAGATCGTGCCATGATCAAGCTCCGCAACATGTTGGCATCAGGACGTGCCCGTTCCTGTCCCTCCCCGGAATCGGGGCCGGGGCATGTCTCACCCTAGCCGCCGGAATGCCCCCGGGTCAAACGGGATATAAAGGAAAGTTTATATGATGGGAGTATTACGAACCGGTTACCGGTGGATCAGGGTTTTTTACGCGCAAGGGCATGCAGGCCGATCAGGGCTGCGGCCCCAAGGAGCAGGGCAAAAAACACCCGGTTCCGGAAGCGGGAAAAGATGGTGCCCGGCAGTCTTTCGGGCATGGAAAAATCCATGACACCGGTTTCGCCGGGCTCCATGGCAGCCACGATCCGGCCCAGCGGATCAATGAGGGCGCTCTTGCCCGAATTGGCGGCCCGCACCATGGGCAGGCCCTGTTCCACCGCCCGCAGGCGCGCATGCTGAAAATGCTGGGCGGGACCAATGGAGCCGTCAAACCAGGCGTCGTTGGTCAGGTTCAGAATAAAGGCGGCACGGCTCGCACCCTCCCCCAGATCCCCTGAAAAAACCGCCTCGTAACAGATCAGGGGGACAAAGGGCGGCGTTGTGGGCCCTTGCAGAAAACGGGGGGTTTCCCCGTGGGACCACCCCTTGTTGGCAGCCACGAAACGGGTCAGCCCGAAGCGGGACAAAACCTGTTCATAGGGCAGGTATTCCCCGATGGGCACCAGATGGGTCTTGTCGTAACTGGCCGTCTGTTCGCCCTCGGAGTTTATCATGAGCAGGGAATTGAACTCGCGGGCCTGGTCCCCTTCTCCCTGTTCACGGCGGGGCGCCCCGGTCAGAAGAACGGTTCCGGGCGGCAGCATGTCGGCGATGCGGACCAGGGCTTCAGGAAAATCCGCAAGGAAAAACGGCAGGGCGGCCTCGGGCCAGATCAGGTGGGTGATACCAATCAGGCCGGTATCATCGGGACCGCTCAGCGATGCGGACAGGTCGATCAGACGCGACAGGACCTTTTGCGGACTGCCGGGTTGCCACTTTTCGATCTGGGAAACGGAAGGCTGCACCAGCCGCAGACGCATGTCGGGGCGCAAACCCACTTCCGTGGTGCGCAGGCGATACTGGCCAAAGACCAGCTGGGCCGCCAGCATGCTGGTGAGAACGAACAGGGGAACCAGGCGGGCGGCAAGGCCGCGCTGGTCCACCGGCCAGACCAGGGCAGGAAGAAAGGCCATCAGGAGGGCCAGAAACGTCAACCCGTAAACGCCGGTCACGGATGCCAGCTGCATCATGGTATCGGTGCCGGTCAGGGCGTAGCCGGGCAGATCGAAGGGAAAGCCGGAAAACAGGTTGCCGCGGGCAAATTCGGCCAGGGAAACGGCGAGGGCCAGCACGACGATACGGACATGGGACGGGGTCCAGAACAGGTGGGCCAGGGCACTGGCAAGCCCCCAGAACAGGGCCATTGCTGCCGCAAGGGCCAATACCGCCAGGGGCATCAGGGCCAGTGTTGCACCGCCATCAACGAAAAACGCCGCCCCGATCCAGTGCAGAGACACGAGAAAATATCCAAGACCAAAGAAGAACCCGATGGCAAAGGGGGGACCAAGCAGGCGCCCCAGTCCATTTTTTCTTTCCGCACCATCCAGACACCAGACCCACAGGGGCATGGCAAGGAACAGGGCGGGCAGGACGAAAAAGGGGGGCATGGACAGGCCCGCCAGCGCCCCGGCGGCGACCATCAGTGCTCCACGACGCCAGCCAAAGGCAAGCAGGCAGGTCTGTGCAATCCAGTTCATGGGGTCCGGGCCCGATCTTGTGCATCTCAGGGGATGCGTTGAAGCGAATCAGCGCACCAGTCTAACCCGAATCGGAAGCACCCACGAGAACGGGCCGGTCCTTTTGGCAGACCGGCCAGCAATCCCTTTGCGTCTATTCCCCGGACGGCGCCTTTTCCTGACGCAAAGCCTTGCGAGCATGGGGGGGGCGTTTCCCGGGACGACGTGTTATGCGCACCTTGCGCACCCGGCGGGGATCGGCCTGAAGAATTTCAAACTCGAAACCCTTTATGTCGGTAATCACTTCGGCCTGCACGGGAATCCGGTCCACGAGGGCGAACAGCAGCCCCCCCAGGGTGTCCACTTCTTCCTCCAGTTCGCCCGGATCGAAATCGGTGCCGATCACTTCGCGCAATTCCTCAAGGGAAGCGCGGGCATCGGCGCAAAAGATGTTCGGTGCTTCCTGGGTGACGAGGGCGGATTCCACGTCGTCATGCTCATCCTCGATGTCGCCGACAAGGGCTTCCAGCAGGTCTTCCAACGTCGCCAGACCGTCGGTTCCCCCATATTCATCGACCACGATGGCCATGTGCAGGTGGGTTGCCTGCATGGATTGCAAAAGATCGGCCACCGGCATGGAGGGAGGAACGAACAGGACCTTGCGGATGCAATCAAGGGACTTTACGGGAGTCTTGAGGGCCGGATTGAGCATCTTTATCGGGGAACCGTTGGGCTTTTCCACCGGTGCCGAAAGATGCTGCAAGGCATCCTTTATGTGAATCATGCCCACGATATTATCCAGGGACTCGGCATAGACGGGCAAGCGTGAATGGCCCGAATCACGCAGGATCTGGACCAGCCGGCCCAGGGTTTCCTCCTCGTCTACCGCCTCGATATCCACCCGGGGCACCATGACATCGTCAACCCGGGTGGCGGACAGCTTGAGCACATTGGCCAGCATGGTGCGTTCGGAGCCGGAAAGCGAGGGGTCGCCATTTTCTTCATCCTGCAGGGCAGAACGCAAATCCTCGCGAAACGAGGGATGGGCGGGAACAAGCAAATTCTTGAGGCGCTGCCAGAGGCCAGATGCGTTTGTTTCACGCCCATGGGGCGGCGGGTCCATGCGGATGCCAGGTCTCGGAGAAAAAGGTTCGTCACCCTCCGGGTGATGCGGCCGGGGCGCCGCGGCGATAGACTGATCGGATTCGTTCATGTCATGGGGTGGCCGTTTCCGGGCACCCTGCTCCAGTTCTGTTGACGGGCATCAGGCCCGTTTCCATCATGTGTACAGGCAGAACGTCTGCCCGCGGTTGGCTCAGGCATATGGGTCACCGATCCCCATCCGGGCCAGGATGGCGGTTTCCAATGCCTCCATGGTCGCCGCCTGTGTGTCACTTTCGTGATCATATCCCAAAATATGCAAAAATCCGTGAACCACAAGGTGCGCCATGTGGTGGGACAGGGGAATTTCCAGG
>JALWTJ010000075.1 GCA_027082895.1 Hyphomicrobiales bacterium
TGGGCCAGCGCATCCCGCTCAACACGGGAATAATCCCCGTTCTTCATTTCTTCGGCCAGCAACTTGCGGCCGGTCGGGTTGATGCGTTCGCCGATGACACAGAAAGGCTGGTCAAATCCGATAATCACTTCCCGGCTGGGGGAGGAAAGAATGGTGCGGGTCATGAAAGGCTCCGTGGGTTGAACAAGGTGGTTGGCGGTATTTGGTGGTCAGCTCTTTTCCAATCCGCCATTACGCGCCAGTTCGGCAAGGCGGGACGTGGGATAATCCTGCTCCAGCTTGCGGGCAATATCATCCATGCGCGGCGACACGGCCGGGTTTTCTGGCCGGAAGGGAACCTTGCGCCACTGGGCCAGATAGGCATCCGTGGTCGCCAGCCCCGCCGCCATGGCAGCCTTGTCCACAGCAACCATGAAGCGGTCGGACAATTGCTGCTTTTTCGCCTTGCGGCCTCTGCCCATGACGATCTGGGTGGGAATGTCCCTCCAGAAAATGATGGTGAACCCGGATTGTGATGTGCTCATGAAACCATCTCTTGTGAACGGGAAGACGAGATCACCCGGGAAAGGGCCGACTCGAGCGTTGCCAGTCCCGTATTGACCATCTCGAAACGCAGGCCCAGCCGCCTGGCAGCCAGCCGTGCCTTTTCCTCAAGTTTCGCATCCGTCGACTGCGCCAGATAGAGCAGGCGCGTGTAGTTTCCGAAATAGGCGTCCCGAAGTTCGGGGTGCCGGTCCAGCCCCAACGGTTTGCAAACCAGCGTATCGAACTGCCGCGCAAGATAGTCGGTAAGGTAAAACGTTCCCGGTTCGGCATCGTGAAGGGCGTTGAACGTATCGCTCCCGGTGAAAAATTCATAGCAATGGGCACCGGCAAGGCGCGTTGCTCCATGTTTTTTCAGCACCTTGTCGATTCCACCAGCCGTTCCGCAATCCCCGTAGGCCGCAAAAAGGGTGGTACACTCCCGTGCCATCTCGCCAAGCACTTCGTCCAGGGCCGCCGGAATATGGGTCGGGCTGTTGTGCAGCTTTGCCGGAAGATAGCGCACCGTGACATGGGCAAAATGATTGGCTTCAATCACGGCGCGGATTTCCCGCGCCAGCGCACCGCAGGCAACGATGCCCACCGAAGCGGTTCGGGGCACATGGGGACGACGTGACATTTCCACCTGATGCGCATGCTCGGTAACAGGGGGCATTCAGGCGCTCCGCTGGGTAATCAGCCGCTTGGCCGTTTCCACGGCGACAGCCGCATCCTTGCAATAGGCATCGGCACCAATGGCATTGCCAAACTCCTCATTCAAGGGCGCGCCCCCCACGATGACCAGCAACTGGTCGCGCAGTCCCTTGTCCTTGAGCGTCTCGATGACAACTTTCATATAGGTCATGGTCGTGGTCAGCAGGGCCGACATGCCCAATATGTCCGGCTTGTGTTCGTCGATGGCGGCGAGAAACTCCTCCACGTCGGTATTGATGCCCAGATCAATAACCTCGAACCCGGCCCCCTCCATCATCATGCCGACAAGGTTCTTGCCGATGTCATGAATATCGCCCTTGACGGTTCCCACCACCATCTTGCCCAGTTTCGGTGCGCCCGTTTCCACGAGCAGCGGGCGCAGCAGCTCCATGCCCCCCTTCATGGCGCCCGCCGCCAGCAACACTTCGGGCACGAACAGGATACCATCGCGAAAGTCGTCCCCGACCACCTTCATTCCGGCAACCAGTACCTTGGTCAGAATGTCATAGGGTTCCCAGCCCCGTGAAAGAAGGATTTCGACACCCTCGATAATTTCCGGTTTCAGGCCATCGTAAAGATCGTCCTGCATCTGTTCGCTAAGCTCGGCATCATCCAGTTCCGAAAGGATGATCTCTTCGTCGTCGTCGGCCATTCCCATGATCTCCCATATGATTTCTGGACGGTGCGTGGCGAAAGCCGTTATAAATCTTGCAGATTAGTCTGAAGGATTGGTTCCCGGCCCTTCAGCGCGCCGGGCGTCGCCGTCGGCGCCCGCCTTCCGCCCGGGAACCCGTGGAAGGGGGAGCAACCAGCGGCCCCAGCCGGGATTCGATCTCGGCGCGGTCGGGTCGTTTTCCCCGCTTGTGGGTATCCAGCGCCTTGCGCATGCGCCCGACATGTTCGGGACGGGTGCCAC
>JALWTJ010000076.1 GCA_027082895.1 Hyphomicrobiales bacterium
AGCACGGGCTTCCGCAAGGATCCGATCAACGGGCCGGGACTGTTCAGCGCCCCGCGTATAGGGCACGACGCAGAAGGCGCAGAACTTGTCGCATCCTTCCTGAACGGTCAGAAAGGCCGTCAGCCCGCGGGAGATGGTGGCTTCCCGGGTCGGGGACGGCAGGTGGTCGAACTTGTCTTCCTCGGGAAACTCGGTGTCCACGACCGGCCCCTGCTCCGCCCGGCGCACCAGATCGGGCAGGCGGTGATAGGATTGGGGGCCGAACACCAGATCAACGGCGGGGGCGCGGGCCATGATTTCCTCGCCTTCGGCCTGCGCAACGCACCCGGCAACACCGATCAGGGTTTTTCGGCCCTGCTTCTGCCGCTGGAGGCGAATCTTGCGGATCCGGCCCAGTTCGGAATAGACCTTTTCGGCCGCCTTTTCCCGGATGTGGCAGGTATTGAGCAGAACCAGGTCCGCCTCTTCCATATCCTGTGTCCGGATCCAGCCATGGGGAGACAGGGCATCAAGCATGCGGTCGCTGTCATAGACGTTCATCTGGCACCCATAGGTCTTGATGAACAATTTTTTGGCATTGGCAACATTTCCCCCGTTCCCGGTCGGGGACCTGTCGAAGGAGGGCGCAGAAACGGGATCAGACATCAGGAACATTTCGCCCGGGGGGCGCTCCGAAAAAACGAAAAGACAGCCATGGACCGATCAGGCTTCATTTTCAAGCAGTTTTCCGCCCCGATTGAGAGCAACCAGCATGCGGCGGACCTCGTTTTCCGCCCGGCGGGTGATCTCCTTGCGGTTGGAACCTTCGGCCAGGGGCATGGGCCGCCCGAAGGCGACCGTCACATCCCGGGTGCCCGATGTCAGGATGTCCCAGATGTTTTCGGCAACGGACTTGGCCTTGATCCAGGCCACAAGCGCCCGCTCCGGGCGGGTGATGGGCAGCCCCTGCAAATGGGTGTAGGCGATGGTTACCGGCTGGATGGATACATATCTGGCCCCCGCATCAATCAGGGCCGTCTGGGAGGCAGCGACCAGTCCGGAACGGAAGGGCATGACATGGGTGCCCACGTCGGACCTTCCCTCGGCAAACAGGCACACGGCCCCGCCCCCCACCATGCGCCGGGCCATTTCGGAAGTGGCGGTGCGGGCAGCATCGCGCGGGGAAGCGGAAACGAAAATGGTGCGCTGCATGCGCGAGAAAAACCCCACGACCGGCCACCTGTTCAACTCGTCCCGGGCCACGAAGCTGACATTGGCTACCGAACCGATGGCAATGATGTCGATCCAGGAAATATGATTGGCCACCACCAGGGTTGCCTTGCCGGTTTCCGGCTTGCCGATCAGGCGCACCCGCAGGCCAAGGAAATGGGCTGCCAGACGGTGAAAGATGCGGGGCAGGATGTTCCAGAAAGGCAGATGCAGCAGCAAGATCAGCCATTGCAGGGGAATGGCCACGATCAGGAACGGTACCATGATGAAGACGAAAAACAGAACACGGCGTATCATCAGGGCGTTTCCTTGCTTTGGTTCCCTGCGGGGGCAGCGTTGCCTGCGCCCCTTTCAAGAGGCACGGCATAAAGCTCCAGCCGGTGATCCACAAGACGATATCCCAGGCGCCGGGCAATCAGTTCCTGAATGACCTCGATTTCCTCGTTCCGGAACTCGATGACCCGGCCGCTACGGATGTCGATCAGGTGATCATGGTGGGTATCGGGGATGGGCTCGAAACGGGCGCGGCCATCCTTGAAGTCGTGCCGGGTCACCAGCCCGGCCTCTTCGAACAGGTTGAGGGTGCGGTAGACGGTGGACAGGGATATGCGGGAATCCCGGGCCGATGCCCGCCGGTACAATTCTTCCACGTCCGGGTGATCGTGGGCGTTCTGGATGATCTGGGCAATGGTGCGGCGCTGGTCGGTCATGCGCATGCCGCGGGCCGCACACTGGTCCTCAAGGGATTGCTCGATGGCCCCCTTGGTACCCGTGTCACCCATGGCAGCACTTCCGGCAATATTGCCGGGGTCCTTGCCGGTTTTTGCATCAGCCTTCATTGGCGTCCTGTTCCTCGTTCCGTTCACCCCGGGGGCGCCCCCAGACTAGTTGATCGGGGCGCGCATAACCAGTGCCGAAGCGCGGGTGCCATCCTTGAGGGGATAATAGCCCTGCCGGGTGGCCACGGCCTGAAACCCGAAGCGGGCATAAAGGGCACGGGCGGCCAGATTATGTTCATCCACCTCCAGCACCATGCTGGCTGCTCCGAACTCGGCCATGTGATTCAAACCGGCCTGCAGCAAGGCGGCCCCCACCTTCCTGTTGCGCCATTTCCTGTGAACGGCAATGGTGAGCAGTTCGCATTCCTCACCGGAAAAGGACACCACCATGAAACCGGCAACCCGGTGGCGGGCGTCGCAGGCCACATAGACCGGCGTGGCCGCCGGGCGGGACAGGAAACGGGAAAAATCCTCCTCGCCCCATCCGTGAAAGAAACAGCTGGCATGCAGTTTCATCATGGAGGGCACATGGGAAGCAGCTGCGAGTTCCACATGCAGGCCGGCGGGGGCCATCCAAATCTTCATCCCGGTTCCCTTTCCAGACGGACAGGCATGGGGCCCGCACAATTGTTGTGCCAGCCGGGCGGAACTGTACAGCGCGTGCGGGTCCGGCCGATCATGAAGGCATCGGTGCCTGAAAATCAATGGGGGGCCGGATCTGGGGCTTGGCATCGGGGGGGCGCACATAACAGGGATCGGGGGGAAAATCGGCTGGTGCGACCGAAGCGGCGAACCTTGCCAGCCGCCCAATATCCAGAAGCGGGGAATCAAAAACCGTCTTTTCGCCCGTCTGATCGACAAGCCGAGGCGGGGCGGCCGGAACGCCGGGCGCCCGGAAATGCTGGACATAGGCCTGTTTGCGCCGCGCATCAAGGGTAATGGAAAACCCCGCCTCCTCGGAACCGGAGGGCAGGGAAACACCAAGGGACAGGGCCAGAAGGTTGGGAATGCCCACAACCGGGCACTGGCGGGCCAGTCCAAGCCCACGGGCAGCAGCAATGCCGATCCTGAGACCGGTAAAGGACCCCGGACCGGTACTTGTGGCAATGCGCCCGATATCGGACCAGCCCAGCCCGGCCCGCTCCATCAGATGCGCGATCCGCTCAAACAGAATTTCGGCATGGCCACGCGCCACCGGCTCCGTCAGCACCTCGATATGATCCTTCGTCGCCAGCGCAAGCTGGACATGGGGTCCGGACGTATCAAGGGCCAGGGTGATGGGAAAAGCAGCGCAGGACGTGCCGGCAACAGATGTGGATGACCGAACGTCCCCGGACAGTTGTTCAGGCATTGCAGGTACTCCTGCCAGTTGGCATGTCCACCGGGCCGGACCCCCTCACGCCTTGTTGAAACTGCGGTGGTGGCCCTTTCGCCAGAGCGTCAGACTTCCTGCACCTCATTGACGCCGGGAACGAAATGGCGCAACAGGTTCTCGATTCCGTGCTTCAGGGTAGCGGTGGAGGAGGGACAACCGGCGCAGGCGCCCTGCATCTTGAGAAAGACCGTGCCATCACGAAAGCCGCGGAAGGTGATGTCCCCCCCGTCCATGGCAACGGCCGGACGTACCCGTGTGGCGAGCAGTTCCTTGATGATTTCCACCATCTCGGCGTCTTCCTCGTCGAAAAATTCCTTGGAAGGGTCATTCAGACCATCGTCCCCGTCCCCGCTCAACACGGGCTTTCCGGACAGGAAATGTTCCATGATCACGCCCAGGATAGCCGGTTTGATATGGGACCATTCGGCGCCCTCCTGGGTGACGGAAATGAAATCGGCGCCCAGAAAGACGCCGGTCACCCCCTCCAGCGCAAACAGTTCGGATGCCAGGGGGGAAACGGCAGCGGCCTCAGCATCGCGAAACTCGCGGGGCGCGCCGGACAAAACTTCACGGCCCGGCAGGAATTTCAGGGTTGCGGGATTTGGCGTGGCCTCGGTCTGAATAAACACGTTTGTCACCTCTCGTGAACGCAGCGGGGGCGGCCCAGATTAGAACCATTCCATTGCGGGCAAATGTAGGTGCTTTGCACCGGTTTTGAAAGGGCAAATCCACCCGAATTGCGCTCAAAAAATCAGCACAGGCTGATTATGCGCTCATCGCTCATGCCAGCAGGGATGATGGTGACGGGAATGGTCAGGGCATTGGTCCCCCGGCCAACGAAAGCGGATACGAGTGGCCCCGGCCCCTCGCTGGACGTTCCGGCGGCCAGCACCAGGATGGCAATTTCGTCATCCTCGTTGATCAGGGCCTCGATTTCTTCGGCCTTGCGCCCTTCACGCACCACCTTTTCCACGTTGATGTCACCGATCTCGGCAATGCGGCGTGCGCGTTCATCGAGCAGTTCCTCGGCCTTTGCAAGGGATTCGGCCCGCAGGATGTCCTCAACACCGAGCCAGTGCTGAAACTGCTCATTGCCGATGATGGACAGCAGTACCACCGTGCCTCCGGTACGCTTTACCCGGTAGGCGGCAAAGGTCACTGCACGGTCGCATTCCTCGGTTTCATCGATCACAACCAGAAATTTACGGTTATATTCGCGTTCCGCCGCGTGTCTGGTATTTCCCATATTTCCGCCTGTCATGGTTACCGAATGCATGCATGCTGACATTTTGAAGGCCAATCGGCAAGCCGATCCCCATCGCCCTGCCGGTGTGCAGGGGCACCTTGTCGCGCACGTTCCCTTGTGAAAGGTTGGTGGACAGCAGCACGATTACTTCACGAAACCGACCACATCCTTGACCTGATCCATGGTGGTGCGGGCAATGGCCCGGGCCCGTTCCGCCCCATCATGCAGGATGGCGTCCAGGGTCGCCTTGTCCGCAAGATAACGGCGCATTTCGTCCGCGATGGGGCCAAGCTGTTCTACCGCCAATTCCGCCAGAGCGGGCTTGAAGGCGCCAAACCCCTGCCCACCGAACTGGTTCAGCACCGCCTGGGGGGTCGTGTCGGCCAATGCGGCGTAAATACCCACCAGGTTGGCCGCCTCGGGGCGGCCCTCCAGACCCTTTTCCTCCGAGGGCAGGGGTTCGGGGTCCGACTTGGCCTTCTTGAACTTGCGTGCAATGGCATCGGCATCATCCATCATGTAGATGGTGGCCATGCTGGAAGCATCGGACTTGGACATCTTCTTGGTCCCGTCACGCAGGGAAAGAACCTTGGTGGCCGGTCCCGTTATCACCGGTTCAGGCAAGGGGAACACTTCCGGATCATATCCGCGCGCGGCAATGGAGCGGGCAAAATCATTGTTGAATTTCTGGGCAATGTCCCGGGTCAGTTCCAGGTGCTGCTTCTGGTCTTCACCCACCGGCACATGGGTCGCCTTGTAGAGCAGGATGTCGGCCGCCATCAGCGAAGGATAGGCAAACAGGCCCAGGGAAACATTCTGGGAATTCTTTCCCGCCTTGTCCTTGAACTGGGTCATGCGCTGCATCCAGCCCATGCGGGCCACGCAGTTGAAGATCCATGCCAGTTCCACATGCTGAACCACCTGGGACTGCACGAAAATCACATGTTCACGCGGATCAACACCGGCGGCCAGATAGGCAGCGGCCACTTCATAGGTTGCCTCGTGCAGGTCTTCGGGTTCCTGCCAGACGGTGATGGCATGCATGTCAACGACGCAGTAAATGCACTCGTGGGTTTTCTGCAAGGGTACGAAACGCTTGATAGCACCCAGATAATTGCCAAGGGTGAGATCACCCGAGGGCTTGATGCCCGAAAAGACGCGGGGGGTAAACTGGCTCATGTCACTGGAATCCGGAGGTTTGCACATGGTTGGGCGAAAGTGAAATCGATGGGGTTATTGCCCAAGGGGGCGGCACAATGCAAGCAGGATGGGAAGCAAAACGCAGTTCAGGTTACAGCCTGACCGGCATACCAACCGTTCGGTAAAGCTGGCGCTCAATCCGTTTCCGACGGAATATCAGCAGCGGACCTTGAAAACAGGCCCACGAATTCGCGCGGCACGAACAGTCCGAAGAAAAACAGCTGGATGAAGTAAACAGCCAGGCCACCAACAATCAGCAGGCCGAAGGCCCCCCATTGCAACGCCAGCCCGGACTGGCCCTGCAGCATCGGCGCAAGAAAACCCTCTCCGGCCCACAGGGCAAAGCCCATCAGGATGCTGGCCAGCACGATGAACAGGTGATCGCGTGCCATGGAAAGGGTAAGGGAAAACTGCCGGTTGTTGACCAGAATGGCCAGCAGCATCGCTGCGTTGTACCAGGCGGAAACCGTAGTGGCCACGGCAATGCCCACATGGACGAGCCGGGGGAACAGCAACAGGGACAGGGTAATGTTGATGGCCACGGAAATGGCGGCCAGAAAGGTCGGTGCCACGGTGTTCTGACGGGCGAAGAAGCCGGGCTGAAATACCTTGATGAGCAAAAAGGCCGGCAGACCGACGGCAAAGGCGGACAGGGCGGCGGCGGTTGCGGAGGTGGCGGTTTCGTCAAAGGCGCCCCGCTGAAACAGGACCTGAATGATGGGGTGGGCCAGCACGAACAGGGCCACGGCGGCGGGCACACCCAGCAGCATGGCCATGAGCAGGGATTTTTCCTGGGACAGCTGGGCATGAGCAAGCCGGGCAGCCTTGAGATGGCGGGTCAGTTCGGGCAGCAGGACGACACCGATGGCAACGCCGATAATGCCCAGGGGCAGCTGGTACATGCGATCCGCATAGTTGAGATAGGACACGGCGCCGGGCGCCCCCGAGGCGATGATGGTGCCGATAAAGATGTTGATCTGGGTAATGCCCCCGGCCAGCACCACGGGCAGAGCCAGACGGGCAAAGCGGGCGATATCACCATCCCAGACGGGAGGGCGCAGACGGGGCAGGAAATTGCAGCGCCGCAGAGCCCAAACGACAATGGCCACCTGGGCAATGCCGCCAATCAGCACCCCAGCAGAAAGGATGAGGGCACCGGTCTGGCGTTCAGCGGAAAGCAGAACCAGACCCGCAAGCAGGAGAATCAGCACCACGTTGAGCATGACGGGGGCAAAGGCAGCAGCCAGAAACCTGCGCAGCCCGTTCAACATGCCGCCAAAGGCCGCCATCAGGGACATCAGGGCCAGATAGGGAAAGCAGATACGCGCCAGAAGAACGGTAAACGCAAATTTCTGCGGATCGGAACGGAAACCGGGCACAAAGATTTCCATGATGAAGGGCATGAACAATTCGGTGGCCACCAGAACCAGGACCAGAAAGACCATCAGCCAGGAAATGATGCGGGCGGCCAGATCGCGGGCGGCGGTGGCGCCCTTCTCCTCCAGGGTTGCGGCAAACATGGGAATGAAGGCGGTGTTGAAGGCACCTTCGGCAAACAGGCGGCGAAACAGGTTCGGAAACCGGAAGGCGGCAAAAAAGGCGTCGGCGGCCATGGATGTACCCAGAAGGGATGCGATCAGAATATCGCGGACGAACCCCAAAACGCGCGACAGGAAGGTCATGGCGCCGACGGAAAGGAAATGGCGATAGATGCTCATGAACGCCGCTCCGGACCGGAATTCTTTTTCGGCGGTTCGAGCACCTTGAGCAAACGGTCCCGGACGGCCCCGATGCGGGCCGGGCTGGTGATCTTGGCACCGGTCAGATCGGTGACATAGAACACATCCACCGCCTTTTCCCCATAGGTGCCGATATGGGCCGAGCCGATGGTCAGGTTCAGGTCGGCCAGCTCGCGGGTCAGGTCGTAAAGAAGACCGGCCCGGTCCAGCCCGGAAATCTCGATCACCGTGAATTTGCGGGACAGGCCATTGGAAAGCTGCACGTCCGGGGGCAGCTTGAAGGGTTTCAGGCGGCGGTTGGTGCGGGAATCCCGCCCCAGATCGGCCGGGATTCGCAGGGTTCCGGCGATCAGCTTGCGCACGTTTTCGATGATGCGATGGGCGCGGATGCTTTCGTCTTCATCAACCTGAAAGGTGCGACGCAGGCGCAGCGTATCCAGGGCATAACCGTCGCGCATGGATGCAATATGGGCCCCGACAATGGATGCGTTGCACAGGGTGCAGGCGGCAGCAATCCAGGAAAGGAGCCGAGGGTGATCGATGGTGTAGAAAGACACCTCGGTCACACTTTCAAATTCCTTCACATGGCAATGGCCGGCAAAGGCGGAATGGGAAAAGTCAGTCTGGCGGATCAGTTCGGCATGCTCCAGTTGCAGATCCAGATCCGTGTGAATCCAGTAAGAAGTATAGTGACGGGCCAGATAGGTGCGTATTTCCCGGTCCGACCAGTCGGAGCCGAGGGCCGCCACGAATTCCTTTTTGATGGCCTCGACCCTTTCGCCCTGATCAACCTGGGAATGGCCGCCGGACAGCAAAGGTTCAGTGGCATAATAGAGGGCACGCAACAGGGATCCCTTCCAGCCCGTCCAGACCCCCGGACCGACCGCCCGGATGTCGCAGGCGGTCAGGATCATGAGCAGGGCCAGTCGATTGGGACTTTGCACCAGCTGGGCAAAGGCTCGGGCAGTTTCCGGGTCCTGGATATCCCGGGACTGGGAAATCTCGCTCATGATCAGGTGATAACGGATCAGCCAGGCCACGGTTTCGGTTTCCGAAGCGGACAGACCGAAACGGGGACAGAGGCGCCGGGCCACCTTCTCCCCGGCAATGGAATGATCCTCGGGGCGGC
>JALWTJ010000077.1 GCA_027082895.1 Hyphomicrobiales bacterium
GGGTAAAGGTGTCCGTCGAGGGAGTGGGGGGCGGAGCCGGAGGAGAGTGGTTCGCATGTTGCCAACCTGTACGTTCACTCTTAACATGCGGAAATATTCTGATTTGGAGGAATTCCCATGGACGGTTTCAGTATTACTCTGATTGCGCTGGGCATATTGCTGGTGCTGGTTCTGTTTGCGGGCGCGAAGGTCGTGCCACAGGGATATAATTACACCATTGAACGTTTTGGCCGTTATACCCGGACACTGAAGCCCGGCCTGAACATCATCTTGCCGTTCATCGATACGGTGGGGCGCAAGCTGAACATGATGGAGCAGGTGCTGGATGTGCCCCATCAGGAAGTCATCACCAAGGACAATGCCACGGTGACGGCCAACGGGGTCACCTTCTTTCAGGTGGTGGACGCGGCCGCTGCGGCCTATGAGGTTGCCCAGCTGGAGAATGCCATTCTCAACCTGACAATGACCAATATCCGCACGGTGATGGGGTCGATGGATCTGGACGAATTGCTGTCCAACCGCGATGCGATCAATCACAGCCTGTTGCGGGTGGTGGACGAGGCGGTTTCCCCGTGGGGCATCAAGATTTCCCGGATCGAGATCAAGGATATCGACCCGCCCAAGGATCTGATCGATGCCATGGGGCGGCAGATGAAGGCGGAGCGGGAAAAGCGGGCCACCATTCTTGAATCCGAGGGGGCGCGGCAGGCCGCCATCCTCAAGGCGGAGGGGCTCAAGCAGTCCCAGGTTCTTGAAGCGGAGGGGCGGCGCGAAGCGGCGTTCCGGGATGCAGAGGCACGCGAACGGGGGGCACAGGCCGAGGCCGAGGCCACCCGGATGGTGTCCGAGGCCATTGCCTCGGGGGACGTGCAGGCCATCAATTTCTTCGTGGCCAACAATTACATCAAGGCGCTTGAGGGCATTGCCCGCTCGCCCAACCAGAAGATCCTGATGATGCCGGTGGAAGCGGCCGGCGTGATCGGTGCTATTGGCGGAGTTGCCGAAATTGCCCGGGAGGCCTTCGGCAATGACAAGTCGCAGGGCAGCCGGCGCGGGCGTCCACCCAGCTCGGGCAGCAAGACATAGGGTGCGGGCCGGATGGGGGGAATGAGGAGCGTGCGGGCCGGATAGTTGCACGGGTGCCTGCATGCCGGTTTGTGTGCTGCATGGCCGGAGGGCGTTCGGCTTCGTGCTGGTGCGACGAGACCGCAAAGCGTTGGAAGAGGTGGATGCGATGGATCTGATTAACCTGTTTGCCCAATATGGTCCCTGGTCGTGGGTCGTTGGCGGCCTGGTGCTGCTGGGAATCGAATTGCTTGCGCCGGGCGGGGTCTTCGTCTGGTTTGGCATTGCCGCGATCGTGACCGGGCTGATCAGTTTTGGGATCACCTTTTCCCTGCCGGTGCAGTTTGCCGTTTTCGGGGCGTTTTCCGTGTTGGGGCTTGTGGTGTGGACCGTTTTGCGACGCCGTGCGCCCGCGGATACGGACAATCCGTTTCTGAACAACCGGGCGGCCCGGTATGTTGGCACCGAGGGGTTTCTGAGTGAGCCCATTGTGGGGGAGAGGGGGCGCATGGAGCTGGGGGACAGCGTGTGGCGCGTCACCGGTCCTGATCTGCCCGCCGGCCACCGGGTGCGCGTGGTGGGGTTTGAAGGAACCCTGCTCAGGGTCGAATCAGCGGAAAGCGATCGCACGGGCGTGGCCTGAGAATCCCGGGCTTGTTTTTCGCGGGTACGGGGATCAGGGGGTCAGTTCGGGGGGAACGGGCGGTTCTTCGTTCATGATCAGGATCGAAACGCGCTGATTGGCATCCAGGTAGGGATTGTTGGGGAAGTAGGGTTCGGAATCGGCCTTGCCGACAACCGAATCGATGCGGTCTGCGTTCAGTCCGAATTCTTCCAGAATGGAGCGCACCACATTGGCCCGGTCGCTGGAAAGCTCCCACTTGCCATAACGCGGATCGTCATAGCGCGAACCGGCGGCCGTGTGCCCGGTAATTCGGATCTGGTTGGGCAACTGGGCCAGTACCGGGGCGATGGCGGCAATGGCCTTGCGCGTGATTTCGTAAGGGTATTTCGACCCTTCGGGGAACATGGCGCGGCCTTCCTGGTCGGCAATCAGGATATTCAGCCCCTC
>JALWTJ010000078.1 GCA_027082895.1 Hyphomicrobiales bacterium
AAGCACAACTGATGAAAATGCATTGCCCTCAGCATGCCGTTGCCACCGGTAACCGGTCCCGCGCAGAACGGGCCGATTCACAGCGTGAGGAAATTGTTTCCCAGACCGGAAAGCAGCGTGAGGACTCACACCCCCTCACCCCACCTAGCCAATGCCGTTCACCGCCAGATAGACGGAATAAAGCGACGTCGTGCCGGCGATGAACAGACGATTCTTCTTCTGCCCGCCAAAGCACACATTCCCCACCAGTTCGGGAATACGGATCTTGCCGATCAGCGCCCCGTCTGCATTCAGACAATGCACACCTTCGGCCGAGGACGACCAGATCCGGCCATCCCGGTCCAGCCGGAACCCGTCGAACAGTCCTGCGGTGCAACGGGCATGCACCTCGCCCCCGCCGAGCGACCGGCCATCCGAACTGACCGTGAACTTGCGGATGTGGGCGGGCCCGTCAGGGCTGTCCGTGGCCCCCGTATCGGAGATGAACAGGGTTTCCTCATCCCTGGAAAAGGCCAGCCCATTGGGCTTGATGAAGTCGGTGGCAACGGCCGTCACCTCGCCGCTGTCCGGATCCACGCGATAGACATGGCAGGCACCGATTTCACTTTCCGCCCGGTTCCCCTCATAGTCGATCTCGATGCCATAGGAAGGATCGCTGAACCAGATCGAGCCGTCCGAACGGACAACCACATCATTGGGCGAATTCAGCCGCTTGCCTTCGAACCTGTCGGCAATGACAGTAATGGTGCCGTCATGCTCGGTGCGGGTAACCCGGCGCGCCAGGTGCTCGCATGTAACCAGACGGCCTTCGAAATCGGTGGTGTTGCCATTGGAATTGTTCGATGGCTGCCGGAAAACGGAAACGGACCCGTCCGTCTCGTCCCAGCGCATCATCCGGTTGTTGGGAATGTCCGACCAGACAAGGTAGCGGCCGGCGGGAAACCAGGCCGGCCCTTCCGACCAGCGCGCACCCGTCCACAGCCGCTCAACCCGGGCATGCCCGATCAGGCATTTTGAGAATTCCGGCTCGATGGCCTCGAAACCGGTCCCTTCGATTTCACCGTAAAACATGTCTGGCACCTTTCTGTTATGTGAGATCCGACATCCAGCCCAGGCTGTCCTGCGTGGGACCGACGGGCTTGTACTCCGCGCCAAGTGGCATTTCGTATCCCAGCGCGGCAATTTCTCGAAACAAGTATGCGTAATTGACTTCACCGCGATCAGGAGGTCCGCGATCGGGCACCGCGGCAAACTGGATATGTCCGACAATCGGCTGCAACTGGGCAAGCCGGTGACTGAGATCCCCCTCCATCAACTGCACGTGGTAGCAATCGAACATCAGCTTCAGGTTCAAGGCCCCGACCATCTCGATGATGGCGCGGGCCTGATCGGTCGTCTTCAGGAAATAATCCGGTGCATCATAGCGGTTGAGAGGCTCGATAAGGATCGTGATGCCCCGCGACGCAGCGGCAGCACAGGCATATTCAAGATTGGTGCAGAAAACGGAAAGAGCTTCTTCTCCCCCCCCGTTCCCGGCCATGACATGCACATTTGACGCCCCGATGGCCTGCCCATAGGCCAGGGCCTGATCGATGGCCGCACGGGCCTGTTCTTCCCGCCCCGGCAGCGCCGCAAGGCCGTTCTCGCCCGGTGCGCCCCGCACCGTATTGAGGCCCAGCATGGACAGGCCGGTCTCCCGCAGGGCAGACGCAACTTCCGGGGCCGGTATGTCATAGGGCCAGTGGCATTCCACCGCATCAAACCCGGTCGCCTTCGCCGCCCGAATGGCATCGGGCAGAGACAGTTCCGACCAGAGAAAGCCCAGGTTGGCGGAAAACTTCATGCGGACCACTCCACGTCAAAGGTCGCAACCACCGCTGCAATCTGCTCCGCATTCAACATGCGGGGCGACAGGCCCCGGGTGAGAAGGGCCAGCCGGGCGGTGTCTTCCAGTTCCTCTATGGCATTGCAGGCCGCCTCGACATCCTTGCCCGCAACCACCGGTCCATGATTGGCCAGCATGACGGCTGAACGTTTCCCGGCAAGCCCTCGCACCGCTTCCCCCATGGCCGGATCGCCCGGCAGAAAGAACGGCAGCAACTTGACCCGGCCAAGGCGCATGATGCTGTAGGG
>JALWTJ010000079.1 GCA_027082895.1 Hyphomicrobiales bacterium
GGTGTGGACATGGGGCGCAACATCTTCCAGTCCGATGATCCCGTTGCCATGATCCAGGCGGTGTCCCGGGTGGTGCATGAACTGCTGCCGGTCGATCAGGCCTTTGAACTCTACAATGACCTGAAAAACGCCCGGGACTGAAAACCCCGGACCTGAAAGGGCACGGCCCCCGGAAACGCAAACAGCAAAAGCCACAAATCTTTTCAAGAGGCGGGAATAATTCCCGCCCCTTTTGCGTATGCCTTCATGTTCAATGCCTTTTGGCGGTTCTGACAATGCACATGGAGACAGACAATGAAACCTGCACAACTGGCCCTTGCGGCCGCACTCGTTTTTGCTGCCAGCGGGAGTATCGCCATAGCGGCATCCCAGGATGCGCCGGTAATGAAAGCCGAGTATCAGGGGGATATTTACCTGATCGACGCCAACAAGATGACCCTTTACACCTTCGACAATGACCGGCACGGCGTTTCCAACTGTTCCGGTGAGTGCGCGATCAAGTGGCCTCCACTGACGGTGGAAGCCGGAACGGCTCTGCCGTACAATTATTCCTTGATCAGGCGTGCGGATGGTTCCATGCAGATCGCCTACAAGGGGCATCCGCTCTATCGCTGGTTCAAGGATCAGCATCCCACCGAGCAGACCGGTGATGGCGTCAAGGGCGTGTGGCACGTCGCCCGCCCCTGAGACTTTTCAAGAAATCCTCAAGAAATCGTTCCGCTCATCCGAACGATCAACTGGCCGGCTGTCCATGCGATGGCCGGCATTTTTTATTCTGTCCGCAGGAAATGGGTGCCCGAAGGCTGCCACAACCGGGTGGCTGACGGCGCAAATCGGGTTTATGCCTGTGGAATAATCATTGTATCTTCCCAAAAACTATTCCGGAAGGGCACATTTAGGTTGCGCATTGGTCCGACATTGGTGTTAGATGGGTATAGAGCATCGTTTTGCCCGGGGAGAGGCAAGGGAGAGAAGCCGAAATGCGCGACGCGCCTGCCCACAAAGTGCAACTGGAAGTCTGCATTGAAGACCTTGCCGGGTTGACCGCTGCCCGGGAAGGGGGGGCGGACCGGGTCGAACTGTGCAGCGCCCTGCAGATCGGGGGGCTGACCCCCAGCCATGGTTTCATGAAAGAGGCGGCGCGCATGCGGATTGCGGCTGCCGCATTGATTCGGCCGCGCCCGGGAAACTTTGTTTTCGGTGACCGGGAGCAGGCCATCATGCTCGACGATATCGCCTTTGCCCGTGATCTGGGACTGGAAGGGGTCGTGATTGGCGCCTCCCGGGAAGATGGTTCCCTTGATATGGCGGCCCTGAAGGAAATGTGCACGGCGGCCGGCCCCCTCCGCATTTGCCTGCACCGGGTGTTTGATCTTGTCCCGGATCCCTTCGTGGCCATTGATCAGGCCGCGGATCTGGGCATTTCGCGTATCCTGACATCCGGCCAGCATCCGGCGATCGAAAAGGGGATTCCGCTCCTGCATCGGCTGGTCCAGCATGCCGGTGATCGGCTTGACATCATGCCCGGGGGCGGGGTCAATCCCACCAACATATCCGCAATCCTTGGTTGCGGTGTCCGCCAGATCCATTCCTCCTGCAGTTGGGACTATGAAACGCCCGCAGCGTCCCTGACGGCCTTCGGATTCAGCGGCGCCCGGGTGCGCCGGCCCGTTCCGGCAGACGCCGTGCGCGCTTTCCGGTCCTTGCTGGGCCGGATCACCGCACAAGAGGGCAAGGGGAAGGCCCCGCAGCACATTTCCGCAGAGTCGGTGCAGGCAGAAACTGGAGGCATGGCGTGAAGATCGGGGTTGTCGGACTGGGGTTCCGCCTGGGATATCTGATGATTGTCATTGCCAGGACGATTCCCGGCATCCGTTTTGTTGGTTATGTGGACCCCGAGCCCTATGGTCTTGCCGATGTGAAGGCCAACGATGTGGATCCGGGCACTTCCTACGATAGCATTGAAAAACTGGTGGACGCTGAAAAGCCCGATCTGATCATGATCGGCTCCCCCAACCACATGCATCTTCAACATATCGGGGAAGCCCTGCAATTGGGACAGCGCATCTTTACCGAAAAGCCGGTCGTGACCAGCGAAAAGGATACCTTTGCCCTGCTGGACCTGATCAGGCAGCATGGCGGGCCGGACAAGGTCTCCATCGGTCTGGTCCTGCGCTACGCCCCCCTTTATCGTGATCTGGTAGCTGCCCGTGACAACGGATTGCTGGGCAAGATCGTTTCCATCGAGGCATCCGAGCATATCGCCCCCTATCACGGGGCATTTTTCATGCGTGACTGGCGCCGTTACAGTTCCTATTCCGGGGGCTTCATGCTGGAAAAGTGCTGTCACGACATTGACCTGTACCAGGGGCTTGTCGGCAGCCGCGCCCGCCGGATTGCCAGCTTTGGCGGTCGCAAGACCTTTATTCCCGAAAACGCCCCGGACAAATCCGGCATCAATGACATGGAAGTCTATTACCGCAAGCCGGGCGGCTGGATGTCCAGCGACAGGGTTTTTGACGGGGACGGGGATATTGTCGATTATCAGACTGCCATCGTTGAATTTGAGGGCGAGGAAAATCTGTGTTTTCATACCAACCTGAACGTGCCCGACGAGTTTCGCCGTTTTTGCGTCATAGGCTCCCATGGCATGGCGGAAGGGGACTTCATCCGCAATTTCTTCCGGGTGCACAATGCGCGCACCAGCGAGAAACTGATTGACAAGTCCTATCAGGCCAGCGGGCTTTCGGTGCACTATGGTGCCGACGAAAACATGATTGCCGACCTGTTCCGCCATTATCTGGACGGAGCACCCCTGCCGGTTTCCATCGTTGACGGGTTGGCAGCGGGCCTGACAGCGATCAAGATGGACGAAGCCCGGGCGCGCAAAAGCGTTATCGACATGGCGCCGACCTGGGAAAAGTTTGACAGTTACGGATTGAAGTAGGATCACAGATGGCCGTTACCGCAAGAAAAACCGACTATTTCCCCTATCTGCTGCTGATCCCGGCATTGGTGGTCACGATCATCATCGTGGCCTGGCCCGTGATCGAGACCGTGCGCCTGTCCTTTACCGATGCATCCCTCAAGCCCACGGAAAACTTTGTCGGCCTGCACAATTACCAGCGCATGTTTGCCCGCAAGTTTCCCGAAACCATCATGCGCACCTTCTACTGGATGGGCCTTTCGGTATCCCTGAAGATCATTCTGGGAGTTGCCGGAGCGGCCCTGCTCAACTCCGCCGTGCCGGGGCGCAACCTGTTCCGTGTGCTGGTCATGCCTCCCTGGATCGTGCCTATCGCCATCGGCGTCTTTATCTGGAGCTGGATGTACAATGGCCAGTTCGGCATGATTTCCGGCCTGTTGCAGCGCTTCGGGTTGATCTCGGAACCGATGGAATTTCTTGCCTACCGCCAGTCCGCCTTCCTTTCCACCATCGTTACCGACGTATGGGTCGGAACGCCCCTTGTCACCGTCTACCTGCTGGCGGCCATGCAGGGGATAAGAAGCGATCTGCTGGAAGCGGCCTGGGTGGATGGGGCAGGGCGCTTTTACCGTTTCCGGCGCATAACCCTGCCCTTGATCATGCCGTCCATTGCCACCATGTCCCTGCTGTCCGCCATCTGGACGTTCAATTCCTTCGACATCATCTGGATCCTGACCGAGGGCGGCCCGCGGAACGCCACCACCACCATGATCATTGACACCTACAAGACCGCCATTTCCCGCTTCAAGTATGGGGAAGGCTCCGCGCGCGCGGTGATGATCGTTCTGTTCCTGTCCCTGTTCGCCGGATTTTATTTCCTGATGATTTCCCGGATCGCCAAAAAGGAGGTCGGCAATGATTAACAAGTACCGCTGGTGGGAAATGCTTCTCATCTATTGTGGCATTACCCTGTTGCTGATTTTTCTGCTGGCCCCGTTCGTGGAAGCCTTCGTGGTCTCCCTGCGGCCCATCCAGGCCCTGCGCTCCATTCCCTATCGCTTCATTACCGAGAACATGTCCTTTGACGCCTACCACAGCATGTGGAAGAGCGTGCCCCTTCTGTGGCTGTACATGTTCAATTCCTTCATGATTGCGGCGGCCGTGACCTTTTTCGCCCTGATCGCGGTCATTCCGGCCGCCTATGCCTTCGCCCGCTTCGAATTCAAGGGGCGTGACGGTCTGCTGACGGCGTTCCTTGCCATCAACATGGTATCCGGTGCCGTACTGCTTATTCCCCTTTACAAGGTGATGAAACAGCTGGGGCTGCTCAATACCTATTTTGCCATGATCGCGCCGGGAGCCGCCTTTTCCATCCCCACCGGCATCTGGCTGCTGCGCTCCTATCTTCTCAAGATTCCCAAGGAGCTTGAAGAGGCCGCATGGGCGGATGGAGCTTCGCGTCTTTACACCCTGCGCCGGGTGATCCTGCCCATCGCCATGCCCGGCATCGTCGTGGTGGCCATAGCCACCTTCATCGGCGCCTATGCCCAGCAATTCCTGTTTGCTCTGACCTTCAATTCGGTCAATGAGCTCAACCCCTTGCCTGTTGGCATGTTCCAGTTCTTCGGTCGTCAGACCATTGTCTGGAACGAGCTGATGGCTGCAAGTCTGGTCGGCATCTTGCCAGTGCTGATCGTTTATATCTTCCTCCAGAAGTACATTGTCGCGGGCCTGACGGCCGGTGCGGTGAAGGAGTAGGATAAAAATCTTGGCTGAACCTACCAAAGGGAGACTATGATGAAACTGACTTCAATACTCATGGGTGGTGCGCTCGTGCTGGCCGGGCTGGGATCAGCCGCTGCCGCCGACGTGCGCATTCACTTTATCAATTGCGGTGACGATCAGGGGGGCGGCAACGCCGTTCATACGCGCCTGATCGCCGAATGGGAGGCTGCGAACCCGGGATACAAGGTCGATCGTGAATTTGTTCCCTGGGGCCAGTGCCAGGAAAAGTCCACCACCCTTGCGTCGGCCGGTGATCCGCCCGCTCTTGCCTACATGGGATCGCGGACCCTCAAGCAGTTGTCGGCCAATGACCTGATCATTCCCATCGACATGACCGATGAGGAAAAGGCAACCTATGCGCCGCCGATTCTGGGCACCATCACCGCCAACGGCAAGGTCTGGGGCACGCCGATCGCCTTTTCGACCAAGGCCCTTTACTGGAACAAGGACCTGTTCTCTGCCGCCGGTCTGGATCCGGAATCCCCGCCCAAGACCTGGGATGAATGGCTGGCTGACGCCACCGCCATCAACGACAAGACCGATGCCGCCGGCATGGGCATTGCCGCTGCGTCCTTCGACAACACCATGCACCAGTTCCTGAACTATGTGTACACCAATGGTGGCCAGGTCATTGATTCCGATGGCAATATCGTCTTCAACTCGCCCAACAATGTCGAAGCACTGCAGATGTATGCGGATCTGGCCAAGGTTGCCGAACCCGGCCCCATCGCCTACGACCGCGGCAAGCTGCGCCCGCTGTTCATCAACGGCCAGATCGGCATGATGATTTCGGGCCCCTGGGAACGCGGCCTGATCGGTGACGTGAACTGGGGTGTTGCCCCGATTCCGGTTGGTCCCCATGGTGGCCCCGGCACCCTGCTCATCACCGACTCCCTTGCCGTGTTCAAGGGCACTGGTGTCGAAGAGCAGGCCCTGTCCCTGGCCAAGTGGCTGACCAGCCCCGAACATCAGCTGGAGTTTGAAATCGCTTCCGGCCTGACACCCCTGCGTGACCTGCCTGGTGTGCAGGCTCTGCGGGAAAAGGATCCCACCTGGAACGCCTTCCTTGATGCCATTGCAACCGGCGGTCCCGAGCCCTTCGTGACCGATTATGTTGGTCTGCAGGACACCATCAATGAGGCCATCCAGTCCGTGATCCTTGGCGAAGCAACGCCTGAAGAGGCGATTGCCGACGCTGCCGATCAGCTGGAAGACTACAAATAAGCAACAACGGGTCCCGGTTCTCCCGGGGCCCGCACTTTTCTGGAATTGAGGAAGAAACAGATGGGCCGGCTGAAACTTGACAATATCCACAAGTCCTTCGGAAGCGTCGAGGTGATCAAGGGGGTTTCCCTGGACATACCCCACGGCGAATTTGTCGTGTTCGTGGGCCCGTCCGGCTGCGGCAAGTCCACCCTTTTGCGCATGATCGCCGGGCTGGAAGAAATCACGTCGGGAACCGTGGAAATCGAAAACAAGGTGGTGAACAATTTACCGCCGGTCAAGCGCGGCATTGCCATGGTGTTCCAGTCCTATGCCCTCTATCCGCACATGACGGTTTTTGAGAACATTGCCTTTCCGTTGCGGGTGGAAAAACTTCCCCAGGCCGAGGTCGAAGCCAAGGTGAAGGAAGCCTCCGGCATTCTCAAGCTGGACGATCGGCTCAAGCACAAGCCGGGGCAGCTTTCAGGCGGCCAGCGCCAGCGTGTTGCCATTGGCCGCGCCATCGTGCGCGAGCCTTCCGTGTTTCTGTTCGATGAACCCCTGTCCAATCTGGACGCGGCCCTGCGCGCGGAAATGCGGGTGGAACTGGCCAAGCTGCACCATGATCTTGATGCCACCATGGTCTATGTGACCCACGACCAGGTGGAAGCCATGACCATGGCCGATCGCATCGTGGTGCTGGATGACGGAAAGATTGCCCAGGTCGGTTCACCCCTGGAACTTTACCACCGGCCCGACAATATCTTTGTCGCCGGGTTCATCGGCAATCCGAAAATGAACTTTATCTCCGTGGAATGCATCGGCGCCACGAAGGACGGCATGAAGGTGCGCTTCGCCGAAGGCAGCGAACTGGAACTGCCCGTGGTGCCCCGCAAGGGCATGGAGGGCAAGAAGCTTACCCTTGGCATGCGCCCCGAACACACCAACCTTGAAGAGCGCGATGTCAATCTGCATATCACCCCCAATGTCATTGAACGGCTGGGCATTCATACGGTTGTCTATGCCACCTTTGATGTCGGCGGCGATCCGGTGTCCTGCCTGCTGCCGGGCAGCGCGCCCCTGAAGATCGGGGAATCCCTGGCCATCAGCCTGAACGCTGAGGATTGCCACCTGTTTGATCCGGACGGACAGGCATTCCGGCGCACCGGCGAGCTGACGGAAATCGACGAAAGTCTGCTCACCCACGAGTAGTGTTTTCCTGCGGGCGGAGCCAACCGTCCATTCCTTCCATGATCCCTTGCCCGGCCCTTGTGGCCGGGTCTTTTTATCTGGCGGTATCCGCGCAGATGGGCCAGATGTCCCGCCGCGCCTTTTCGTACATCGTTCGGCGCGGATCGTTCGGGTAGGGGCTGCCGGCCGAACAATAAAGGATGTCGCGGGCGATGGGGGAAAAGGATGCATGGAAATGGTTCGTTGATTTTACCACCAGCACGTCCTTGTCCTGCGGCGTGATCCCCACCACGCTGAACATGGTCGGATCGAAGCATTGGGCCCGCACGGAATTCAGAACCACCTCGATGCCATCCATGCGTATGGCCGCCGCATCCCCGATTGGCACAAGGCTGTCCCCGAACCGGATTTCCGCCTGCCGGACGGTGCGCAGTACCGTGACCCTTGCATCAATCGGCATGCCGGTACCCGGCGCCGACTTGGCGCCAAAACGCAAGGGAATTTCCGCTCCGGCACCCGCCGCATGGCAAATCTGTACCGCCACCGGATCCCAGATTGAGCCGAAAGCGATATTGGTCAGATTTTTCCGGCGGGCCAGTTCCAGCAGAACCGTTGAATCCCCCGCCGTGCCGCCCCCCGGATTATCCCACATATCGGCAATGACAACCGGCCCGCTGCCCTTTGAAACGGCCCTGTCCAGCGCCTCTTGTGCCCCCAGCTGCCGGGGCATGAAGTTCCCCCGCTGCCGATAGAGTTCTTCGCCGATCTGTCGGGCGATGCGCGCGCCTTTGGCCGGTTGATCATCCGTCACCACCAGCACCCGGGTGCCCATTTCGGGCACATCCCCGGCCATGAACCCGTGAACGATGGAAATGGAAAGAACATCCGGATCCGTTTCTTCGCGCTTGCGCATTCCGGCAACGATGGAGCGCATGGGCTCGTGCGAGGTGGGAAAGACATCGATCATCCGGCAGTCATGAACCGACATCACCGGTTGAACCTGCCCCAAGAGGGTCTTTCGGGCCAGGGACCACAGATTTTCCGCTTCGGCAACGAAATCCGTATGCGGAAACTCCTTGAACGCAATGAGAAAATCCGCCGCTTCCACCCGCTTTGCCGTCAGGTGACTGTGGGGGTCGAACTCGGCGCAAACAAGAATGTCGGGGCCGACAATGTCGCGAATGCGGCTGAGAAAATTCCCCTCCGGATCGTCGTAACCGCTGGCAACCATGGCGCCATGTATCCCCAGAACCACCCCGTCCACCGGCAAGGCCGCCCGCAACTGATCAAGGATTTCGTCCCGCAGCCCTTCGTAGGTTTCCCGGTTGACCAGCCCGGCCGGGTCGGCCCATGCGGCCGTTCCTTCGACCAACGTCCAGCCATGACGGGCACAGAAGGCGCGGCCCACCGTCAGGGGCGCCGAACACAGGGTGGGGGTTTCCGGATGGCTGCCCGGCGGGGCATAAAGGGAGGCTTCAAACGCCCGCCGGTCGATGCACACGGGGGAAAAGGTGTTGGTT
>JALWTJ010000080.1 GCA_027082895.1 Hyphomicrobiales bacterium
TGGTCCGTCCACCGATCTGGGCGACCTGGCCCTTGGGCGCAACGTGCTGGTCGCCTTCATGCCCTGGAACGGGTACAATTACGAGGACTCGATCCTTCTTTCCGAACGTATTGCCAAGGACGACGTGTTCACCTCCATTCACATCGACGAGTTCGAGGTAATGGCGCGGGACACCAAGCTGGGCCCCGAGGACATCACCCGGGACATTCCCAACGTGTCCGAGGAAGCCATGCGCAATCTGGACGAGGCCGGGATCATTCATATCGGCGCGCAGGTGCAGCCCGGTGACATTCTGGTGGGCAAGATCACCCCCAAGGGTGAAAGCCCCATGACGCCGGAGGAAAAGCTGCTGCGTGCCATTTTCGGTGAAAAGGCTTCGGATGTGCGCGATACGTCCCTGCGGGTGCCGCCCGGGGATTCGGGCACGGTGGTCGAAGTGCGGGTGTTCAACCGGCACGGGATCGAAAAGGACGAACGGGCCATGTCCATCGAGCGCGAGGAAATCGAGCGGCTGGCCAAGGACCGGGACGACGAGCAGTCCATTCTGGATCGCAACGTCTATGCCCGGCTCAAGGAAATGCTGTTCGGCAAGAAGGCCACCGCCGGCCCCAAGGGATATGTCAAGGGCACCAAGCTCAATGATTCCGTGTTCGAAAGCCATCCGCGTTCCAAATGGTGGCAGTTCGCGGTGGATGACGACAAGATCATGGGCGAGATGGAAGCGCTTCATGCCCAGTATGAGGAAAGCCGCAAGCTGCTGGAACAGCGTTTCATCGACAAGGTGGACAAGTTGCAGCGGGGCGACGAGTTGCAGCCGGGCGTGATGAAGATGGTCAAGGTGTTCGTGGCCACCAAGCGCAAGGTGCAGTCCGGCGACAAGATGGCGGGCCGCCACGGCAACAAGGGTGTGGTTTCGCGCATCATGCCGGTGGAGGACATGCCCTATCTGGAGGATGGCACGCCGGTTGACGTGGTGCTTAATCCCCTGGGCGTTCCCAGCCGCATGAATGTGGGTCAGATCCTTGAAACCCATCTGGGCTGGGCCTGTTCGGGCATGGGCAAGAAGATCGACGACATGCTTGCCGCCTATCACCGCAAGGGCGATATCGCGCCGCTCAAGAAGGAGTTGAGCGAGCTTTATACCGCCGATGACAAGGTGGGAGACATGGATGACGACAGCATCCTGCGTCTGGCCGATCAGGTGCGCAATGGTGTTTCCATTGCAACCCCGGTGTTTGACGGGGCCAAGGAAGCGGACATCGAGCAGATGCTGGAAAAGGCGGGGCTGGATCGTTCTGCACAGAGCATCCTATATGACGGGCGCACCGGCGAGCAGTTCGAACGGCCGGTGACGGTGGGCTATATCTATATCCTGAAGCTTCACCATCTGGTGGACGACAAGATCCATGCCCGTTCCATCGGTCCCTATTCCCTGGTTACCCAGCAGCCGCTGGGGGGCAAGGCGCAATTTGGCGGCCAGCGTTTCGGGGAGATGGAAGTCTGGGCGCTGGAAGCGTACGGGGCGGCCTATACCTTGCAGGAAATGCTCACCATCAAGTCGGACGACGTGGCGGGCCGGACCAAGGTCTATGAAGCCATCGTGCGCGGGGATGAGGCCTTTGAATCGGGCATTCCGGAAAGCTTCAACGTTCTGGTCAAGGAAATGCGTTCCCTGGCTCTGAATGTCGAATTGAGCCAGACGGAGGATGATGCCCCTGAGGAAGAAGGTCTGGACGAACTCGCACCTGCGGATGCGGCGGAGTAATCCGGCGCACCTCCCAATCCTTTCAATCCATCCGGATCCGGCGCACCTGCGAAAAGGGGTGATGCCGGACCGGGACGAGGAGACAAGAAGATGAACCATCATCACCAGGTTATGGACCCGTTTAATCCGCAGGCTCCAATCGAACATTTCGATCAGATGAAGATCAACATCGCCAGCCCGGAGAAGATCCTGAGCTGGTCCTTCGGCGAGATCAAGAAGCCCGAAACCATCAACTACCGGACCTTCAAGCCGGAAAGGGACGGGCTGTTCTGTGCCCGCATCTTCGGGCCCACCAAGGATTACGAGTGCCTGTGCGGCAAGTACAAGCGCATGAAGTTCAAGGGTGTCATCTGCGAGAAGTGCGGGGTCGAGGTTACCCTGTCCCGTGTCCGCCGGGAGCGGATGGGGCATATCGAGCTGGCCGCGCCGGTTGCGCATATCTGGTATCTGAAATCCCTGCCGTCGCGCATTTCGCTGATGCTGGACATGACGCTCAAGGATATCGAACGCATCCTCTATTTCGAATATTATGTGGTGACCGAGCCCGGCCTGTCCCCGTTTGCCCAGTACGAACTGCTCTCCGAGGAGCAGTATCTGGCGGCCCAGGAAGAATATGGGGCGGACAGCTTCACCGCCATGATCGGGGCCGAGGCCATTCGCGAAATGCTGATGTCCCTGGACCTGGAAAAGATCGCGGAACAGTTGCGGGTCGAGATTGCGGAAGCCACCACGGAACTGAAACCGAAGAAGCTGGCCAAGCGGCTCAAGCTGATCGAGCAGTTCATCGTGTCGGGCAATCGCCCCGAATGGATGATCCTGAAGGTGGTGCCGGTCATTCCGCCCGAGTTGCGCCCGCTGGTGCCGCTGGATGGGGGGCGGTTTGCCACCTCCGATCTGAACGATCTTTATCGTCGCGTGATCAACCGGAACAATCGCCTGAAGCGCTTGATCGAACTCAGGGCTCCGGACATCATCGTGCGCAACGAAAAGCGCATGTTGCAGGAATCGGTGGATGCGCTGCTGGACAATGGCCGGCGCGGGCGCACCATTACCGGGGCCAACAAGCGACCGCTGAAATCCCTGTCCGACATGCTCAAGGGCAAGCAGGGCCGGTTCCGGCAGAACCTTCTGGGCAAGCGCGTGGACTATTCCGGGCGTTCCGTTATCACGGTGGGGCCGGAACTGATGCTGCACCAGTGCGGCCTGCCCAAGAAGATGGCGCTGGAACTGTTCAAGCCGTTCATCTATTCGCGTCTGGAAGCCAAGGGCTTTTCCTCCACGGTCAAGCAGGCCAAGAAGCTGGTCGAGAAGCAGCGGCCCGAGGTGTGGGACATTCTGGACGAGGTGATCCGGGAGCATCCGGTTCTTCTGAACCGGGCGCCGACCCTGCACCGGCTGGGTATCCAGGCGTTCGAGCCGACTCTGATCGAGGGCAAGGCCATCCAGCTGCATCCGCTGGTCTGTGCCGCGTTCAATGCCGACTTTGACGGGGATCAGATGGCGGTTCATGTGCCCCTGTCCCTGGAAGCCCAGCTTGAAGCGCGGGTGCTGATGATGTCCACCAACAACATCCTGCATCCGGCCAACGGGCAGCCGATCATCGTGCCGTCGCAGGATATCGTGCTGGGGCTGTATCATATCACGCTCGAATATGAGAACGAGCCGGGGCAGGGCATGGCCTTTTCGTCCATGGCCGAGATCGAGCACGCCCTGAACAACAAGCTGATCACGGTGCACACGCGGATCAAGGCACGGGTCGAGAATCTGACGGAGGACGGCGAGTTGAAGCGGGAGACCGTTGAAACCACCGCCGGCCGGATGATGATCGGGCAGTTGCTGCCCAAGCATCATGCGGTGCCGTTTTCCACCTGCAACCGTCTTTTGACCAAGAAGATGGTGTCCCAGATGATCGATACCGTTTACCGGGCATGCGGTCAGAAGGAGACGGTCATTTTCTGCGACCGCATCATGGATGTGGGTTTCAAGCACGCCTGTCAGGCCGGTATCTCGTTCGGCAAGGATGACATGATCATTCCGGACAACAAGGCCAAAATCGTCGAGCAGACCCGCAAGCAGGTCGAGGAGTTCGAGCAGCAGTACAATGACGGTCTGATCACCCAGGGCGAGAAGTACAACAAGGTCGTGGATGCATGGGCCAAGTGCGGCGACCAGGTGGCCGACGAGATGATGCGGCGGCTGGCGTCCGAGGATTTCGAGGAGGAAACGGGACGGCAAAAGCCCATCAACTCCGTTTACATGATGTCCCATTCCGGGGCCCGCGGTTCTCCGGCACAGATGAAGCAGCTGGCGGGCATGCGCGGGCTGATGGCACGGCCGGACGGCTCGATCATCGAGACCCCGATCACGTCCAACTTCAAGGAAGGCCTGACGGTGATGGAATATTTCAATTCCACCCATGGGGCCCGCAAGGGGTTGGCCGATACGGCCCTGAAGACCGCCAACTCGGGTTATCTGACCCGTCGTCTGGTGGACGTGGCGCAGGATTCCATCATTACCGAACTGGATTGCGGCACCGAAGGTGGCCTTTCCATGGAGCCGATCGTGGACAGCGGTCAGGTGGTGGCCACCCTTGGCCAGCGCATTCTTGGCCGTACGCTGGCCGATGATGTGGTGGATGCCGAGGGAACGGTTATTGCCAGGAAGGGCAAGCTGCTGGAAGAGGCCGATGTGGATATCATCGAAAAGGCCAACATCCAGCGGGTGCGCATCCGGTCGCCTCTGACCTGCGAGGTTCGCCAGGGGGTCTGTGCGGCCTGCTATGGCCGTGATCTGGCCCGGGGAACGCCGGTAAATCTGGGTGAAGCTGTCGGCGTGATTGCCGCGCAGTCGATCGGTGAGCCGGGAACCCAGCTGACCATGCGCACCTTCCATATCGGGGGAACGGCGCAGGTGGTGGACAATTCCTATCTGGAAGCTTCGGCGGAAGGAACGATCCAGATCCGCAACCGCAACGTGGTCAAGAATTCGGCCGGTGACCTGGTGGTCATGGGACGCAACCTTGCCGTGGCGATCGTGGACGACAAGGGCAAGGAACTGTCGTCGCACCGGGTCAACTACGGCGCAACGCTGCTGGTTGATGAGGGCGACAAGATCCTTCGTGGTCAGCGCATGGCCGAATGGGATCCCTATACCAAGCCGATTCTGACCGAGGTTGGCGGCACCATTGCCTTCGAGGACATCGTTGATGGGGTATCCATTACCGAATCCACGGACGATTCCACCGGTTTCACAAAGCGTGTGGTTACCGACTGGCGGGCATCCAAGCGGGGTGACGGCATGACGCCTGCCATCGTGGTGATGCAGGACGGCAAACCGGCCAAACTGGCCCGGGGTGGTGATGCCCGTTACCTCTTGTCGGTGGATTCGGTGCTGGCCGTGGAGCCGGGACAGGAAGTTGCCGTGGGTGACATTCTTGCCCGTATTCCGCTGGAAAGCGCCAAGACGAAGGACATTACCGGCGGTCTGCCGCGGGTTGCCGAACTGTTCGAGGCGCGCCGGCCCAAGGATCACGCGGTGATTGCCGAAATTGACGGCACGATCCGCTTTGGCCGCGATTACAAGAACAAGCGGCGCATCGTGATCGAGCCGCTGGACGAGACCCTGGAGCCGGTGGAATATCTCATTCCCAAGGGCAAGCCCTTCCACTTCCAGGAAGGGGACCAGATCGATCGCGGGGATTATCTGCTGGATGGCAATCCGGCGCCCCACGATATTCTGGCCATTCACGGGGTCGAGGAGCTGGCCAAGTATCTGGTCAACGAGATCCAGGAGGTCTACCGTCTGCAGGGCGTGATGATCAACGACAAGCATATCGAGGTGATCGTTCGCCAGATGCTGCAAAAGGTCGAGATCACCGTTCCCGGCGATTCCGGTCTGCTCAAGGATGAGCAGGTGGACCGGGTGGACGTGGACCTGGTGAACGAGCAGCTGGAGGCTGAAGGCAAGACCCCGGCCCAGTATGTGCCGGTTCTGCTGGGAATCACCAAGGCATCGTTGCAGACCCGTTCGTTCATTTCGGCAGCGTCGTTCCAGGAAACCACCCGCGTCCTGACCGAGGCGTCGGTAAGCGGGAAGGCTGATCTGCTGGAAGGGCTGAAGGAAAACGTGATCGTGGGGCGCCTGATCCCTGCGGGAACCGGGGCGGCCACGGCCAATTACAAGGCTATTGCGGCACGCCGGGACGATCTCATTCTGGAAGAACGGCGGCGCCAGTCCGAAGCGGCGGCCCTTGCTGCTCCCAAGCCCGAGGAGCCGCTTTCGGCATCCGATGTGTTCGGGCAGGCCCCCGGGGAATCCGGTGAGACGGCCGAAGCGGAGGAAAGTTCTGCTTCGGATACCTGATCCGGGAATCAAGTAAAGTAAAACAGGGGAGGGGCGCCAGCAGGGCGCCCCTTTTTCATTTGGTGATCGGCATGTGCCGTTTGAAAAGGATGTTGTCGGGCTTTCGGGGGGTGAATGGGGCCTGAGAATTCATTTTATTGGGAACAAATGCTTGACGCCCATGTGAGGGGACGTTATAGCCAGCCCACTTGAGCGGTTGGTCGTGAATTTGGACTTTGAAACCTTGCCCCGTAAGGCGAGGATTTCGGCAAAAATTCAAACACATCGTTGAGTGAAAAGACGAAGCAATTGTTGGTGTATGACCGGTTCGCCTTGCGGATTGGTCCAATACAGCGAAAGCGCCTCTTGCCCGGGTTGTGGCTTGAATGGCGCTGTTTGTTTGTTTTTGTCTTTGAAGCAGAATTGTTGGGATGACAAACAAAGGGTTCGAGCGAAATGCCGACCATTAACCAGCTAGTCCGCAAGCCGCGGCAACCGAAGATCAAGCGGAACAAGGTTCCGGCCATGGAGGCGAATCCGCAAAAGCGGGGCGTTTGCACGCGCGTTTACACGACCACACCGAAGAAGCCGAACTCGGCTCTGCGCAAGGTCGCCAAGGTGCGCCTGACCAATCAGCGTGAAGTCATCTCCTACATTCCGGGTGAAGGGCACAATCTGCAGGAACACTCGGTTGTTCTCATTCGTGGCGGGCGTGTGCGCGACCTTCCGGGTGTGCGCTACCATGTGTTGCGTGGTGTGCTGGATACCCAGAGCGTGAAGGATCGCCGGCAGCGCCGGTCCAAATATGGCGCCAAGCGGCCGAAATAAGGAGATTTAGAACCATGTCCCGTCGGCATCGCGCAGAAAAACGTGACGTTATTCCGGATCCCAAATTCGGGGATCTTGTCGTGTCCAAGTTCATGAATTCCCTCATGAAGGACGGAAAGAAATCCACTGCCGAGCGCATTGTTTACGGTGCGTTCGACCTGGTCGAGCAGCGGGTCAAGCAGGACCCGGTCGGTGTGTTCCATTCGGCGCTGGACAATATTCGTCCCTCCGTCGAAGTGCGTTCGCGCCGGGTTGGCGGTGCCACCTATCAGGTGCCGGTGGAAGTGCGCGCCGAGCGCCAGCAGGCCCTTGCCATTCGCTGGCTGATCGAAAGCTCGCGCAAGCGTGGTGAAAACACCATGATCGAAAGGCTGTCGGGCGAGTTGCTGGATGCCAGCAACGGGCGTGGTCAGGCCGTGAAGAAACGCGAAGATACGCACCGGATGGCCGAAGCCAACCGTGCCTTCTCCCATTATCGCTGGTAAGGCGCTGGAATTTAAGATCATGGCACGCGAATACGACATCAGAGACTATCGCAATTTCGGCATCATGGCGCACATCGATGCCGGGAAGACGACCACCACGGAGCGCATCCTCTATTATACGGGCAAGAGCCACAAGATCGGCGAAGTGCACGATGGGGCTGCCACCATGGACTGGATGGAGCAGGAGCAGGAGCGCGGCATCACCATCACGTCCGCCGCTACCACCACCTTCTGGCCCGACCGCAACGGCAAGATGCATCGGTTCAACATCATTGACACGCCCGGGCACGTGGACTTCACCATCGAGGTGGAGCGTTCCCTTCGGGTGCTGGATGGCTCGATCGCCCTTCTGGATGCCAATGCCGGTGTTGAACCGCAGACGGAAACCGTCTGGCGGCAAGCCGACAAATATCAGGTTCCCCGGATGATCTTCGTCAACAAGATGGACAAGGTCGGGGCCGATTTCTACCGT
Organism: Hyphomicrobiales bacterium; assembly: GCA_027082895.1. Taxonomy (GTDB): domain Bacteria; phylum Pseudomonadota; class Alphaproteobacteria; order Rhizobiales; family Devosiaceae; genus DROE01. Next base: position 7,892 of record JALWTJ010000080.1, read on the forward strand.
TCGGTGGAAATGATCAAGAGTCGCCTGGGTGGCAAGCCGGTGGTTCTGCAACTGCCGATCGGGGCTGAAAACGAATTTGCCGGTGTCGTCGATCTGATTCAGATGAAGGCGCTGGTATGGCGGGACGAGACCCTTGGGGCCAAGTGGGATGTTGTTGACATTCCCGAGGACCTGAAGGAGAGGGCCGAACAGTTCCGTGAGGACATGATCGAGACCATCGTTGATATCGATGAAGCGGCCATGGAAGCCTACCTGGAAGGGGAGATGCCGGACGAGGACACGATCCGCCGCCTGATCCGTCAGGGGACCATCGACGTTCAGTTCTTCCCCGTGCTTTGTGGTTCTGCCTTCAAGAACAAGGGCGTGCAGCCGCTTCTTGACGCGGTGATCGACTATCTGCCTTCGCCGATCGACATTCCGCCGGTGGCCGGGATTGATGCCAAGACCGAGGAGTCGATCACCCGTGAGGCACGGGATGACGCGCCCCTGTCCATGCTGGCCTTCAAGATTGCCAATGATCCGCACATGGGGTCGCTGACCTTCTGCCGCATCTATTCGGGGACCCTGGAATCCGGAGGCATGCTGGAAAATTCGGTCAAGGGGCGCCGTGAGCGCGTGGGCCGCATGTTCCAGATGCATTCCAATTCGCGCGAGCAGATCACGGAAGCCTATGCCGGCGACATCGTTGCCATCGTGGGCCTGAAGGATAC
>JALWTJ010000081.1 GCA_027082895.1 Hyphomicrobiales bacterium
CTGGCCCTGTGGATCCTGTGGCGTGACCCGGAAATTTCCCGTGCCATGTTCAACCGGTTCGCCATTGGCGGCGCCCTCGCAGCGCTCCTGACCCTGTTCAGCCTTCCCGGACAGACCGGACAGGAAAGCACTCGGGAAGGCGGCAGTTGTGCCGCCGTGCGGACATCGGGCAACTGCACCTATTACCGGGACGACCAGTGCAACGTCATTGCCCAGTCCTGCCAATAGGAAACCAGCCAACGCTGCCCCCTTTTTTCGCGGCCCCGAAAGGGTGCCCATGACCGCGCATATGCCTCGTCCGGCAGCCCCAACGAATACCCGCACCCCATTGCAAGAAGCCGGATCAGAACGACCATACCAACAGGATACGACTATCCAAGTCGATACAATTTTATTAAAATTTTAGTTATTTATCAATAAGTTAACAGTTAACCTTAACAGGGTATAAACATTGCCCGGGCGCGGGTAGCGCCTATCCTCTGGCCAGAATAATTCTCGATATATTGGAAATGGCCAGATGCAGCAGACGTCACAATTCGGGGCGTATTCGGGCCCAGGAGGGCCGGACACGCACCGACCGGACACACAACACCTTTCCGCTTCGCACCCCGAAGCGCAAACGTTCCATGCCCCGCGTCCCGAACCCTTGATCGCCCTTGGCCCCCTGTTTCATATCCTGTGGCAACGCAAGGGGCTGGTCGCCCTTGTCACCCTCGTTTCCCTCGTACTTGCATTCCTTTATGTGGCACTCACTCCACCCACCTATACCGCCCAGGGCGTCATCGTCATCGACCCGCGCCAGAACCGCATTCTGAACAGTCAGGGCGTCCTGTCCGGCATCGGCGCCAACAGCGCCGCCATTTCCTCCCAGGTGGAAATCATCCAGTCCCGCAACCTGCTGGAAAAGGTGTTCGAGGACAACAATCTGGCCAGCGACCCCGAATTCTCCCAGCCCCGGTTGCTGTCACGCCTGACCGGGATCATCCGCCCGCAACCCGCACCGACCCGGGAACAGGTCTTCAAGAATTTTGCCTCCCGTGTCACCGTCGAACGCCAGGGATTGACCTATATCCTGACCATCAGCTTCACATCCGCCGATCGGGAAAAGGCCGCCCGCATCGTCAATGCCATCATTGCCCGCTATCTGGCCAGCCAGATCGATGAAAAATCCAGCGCCAACGCGGATGTTTCCCGCACCCTTTCCGCCCAGGAACAGGACCTGCGGGATGAACTCAGCGCTGCCGAATCCGCCGTCGAGCAGTTCAAGAACAGCCATGGCATTCTCAATGTCAGCGGCGGGCGTACCCTGCTGCAAAACCAGATCGAACAGCTCAGCGCACAACTGGTAGCCGCAAGAGAACGCGCACGGGCAGCCGACACCCGCTATCAGCAGACCGCAGACCTTGACCCGGATACCGCCCCTCTGACACGCCTGTTCGAACTGCTGACCTCGACCTCCGCCGCCCAGCTGCGCGCTGACTACAACCGGGCTGCGGCCAACCTGTCCAGCCTGCAGGCCTCCCTTGGCCCCCGCCATCCCAACCTGCTCGTTGCCGAGGCGGAACTGAACCGGCTGCAGGGACTGGTGCGCACCGAGGCCCGCTCCATCCTCTCCAGCATCAGAAACGAAAAGGCACAGGCCGAAACCAACGTTACCCGCGCCGAACAGGCCCTTGCCGATCTTGCCCGGCAGAACGAACAGGCCAGCCGCAGCGAAGTGGAACTGCGCCAGCTTGAAAGGCAGGCCGACGCCATCCGGCAGGTACTGGAACAGACAATCAACCGGGCCAAGGAAACCGGCCAGCTCGAAAACCTGCAAAACTCGGATGCCCGTATCATTTCCCGCGCCGCTCCCCCCGTTGCCGCCACCTGGCCCAAACCGGCCCTGATCCTGCCCTTTGCCGCCTTTTTCGGCCTTGCACTGGGCAGTGCCATGGCCCTTTATCTGGGGCCAAAAACCCACGCCGGAAGGACGCGGAATGCGCCCCCTCCCCAGCCGGCATATGCCCCGGCGTCCGTAGCAGCCCATACCTTCCCGTTTGCGCCGGCCCCGATGGCGGATCCCCCGGCCGCAGCCTGCTCCATTCACGGGGCCCCGGCTCACGCGTCCCACAGCACGACGG
>JALWTJ010000082.1 GCA_027082895.1 Hyphomicrobiales bacterium
GGTCGTGCAACCTGCGCACAAAAAAAACCCGCGACGCGCGCGGGGATCTGAGTTTTTTCGAATAGGAGCAAGCCGCCTGAACAGGTCAGGCAGCCCGTGCAGGGGGCCTTGTTCAGGCCGTCTGGGAAACCGGGGACTCGTCCGGTTCACGCAGGACGTAGCCGCGTCCCCAGACGGTTTCGATATAGTTGACACCGCCGGAGGCTACGGAAAGCTTTTTGCGCAGTTTGCAGATAAAGACGTCGATGATCTTGAGTTCGGGTTCATCCATCCCGCCATAAAGATGGTTGAGGAACATTTCCTTGGTCAGGGTCGTTCCCTTTCTGAGGGAAAGAAGTTCGAGCATCTGGTATTCCTTGCCCGTCAGGTGGACACGCTGGCCGGAAACTTCCACGGTCTTGGTATCCAGGTTCACCGCCAGTTCGCCGGTGGTGATGATGGATTGCGCGTGGCCCTTGGAGCGCCGGACCACGGCATGGATGCGTGCCACCAGTTCATCCTTGTGGAAGGGCTTGGTCATATAGTCATCGGCGCCAAAGCACAGGCCACGCACCTTGTCTTCGATGCCCGCCAGGCCGGAAAGAATGAGAATGGGGGTCTGTATCTTGGCTACCCGCAGGGAACGCAGCACTTCATACCCACTCATGTCGGGCAGATTGAGGTCGAGAAGGACAATGTCGTAGTCGTACAGCTTTCCCAGATCGACGCCTTCCTCACCCAGATCGGTGGTGTAGACGTTGAAACTTTCAGATTTGAGCATCAGTTCGATGCTTTGTGCGGTGGCGCTGTCGTCCTCAATCAAGAGTACCCGCATGGCAATCCCCTTAAAACTTTCCCGTTCCCTACTGGAACCTGTGCGCCGCTTCGAACGTGAGCGGCTTTTCATTTCCCTACTGGATGTCCTTAACCATAATTTCCATTAGTTAACAAAGTTTAATTCCCTAATGCAATATGCAAAGGAGCCTGGCAATATGCTGCTAACTTATTGAAAAATATATATAAAATTGATCGTGATTTCTTAGCAATCAGGATTAAGAAACCGTTGCAAGCGATTCTATTGACTCACGGAAACACCGGGAAATCAGGGTCTTTTCCCTCGCAGAAAACGCCTGTTGGAAGATGCAAAAAAAAGTTCGCCACTCTCCCGGTTAACGCTTTTGGGTTAACGTTGGGTTACCCTTTGACAATGGGGTACCCTTGCGGTGCCTCCACCTGATTCGAAACAGGCGCCCATGAAATCCCTGATCGCCGACATTCAGAGCATTGACGAAGTGAACGTTTTCGGACGGGTCAAGGCCGTGCAGGGACTGCTGATCGATGTGGTGGGACCGAAGCGGGAATTGCGGGTTGGGGGCCGGGTCCATATCGAGATACCGGACGGTTTGCCTCTGGAATGCGAGATCATCGGTTTTCGGGACGGGCATGCCCTGTGTCTGCCGTTCGGGGCGGTTGAAGGGGTGCGACTGGGATGCCGGGCGGTCTTTGCCGGGCATGACGGAGCGGTTTATCCGAGTGATGACTGGCTGGGCCGGGTGGTGGATGCCAACGGCATGGCTATTGACGATGGGCCACCCATCCGCAACGGCAACCGGGCCTGCTCCTTGCGTGCTTCGCCCCTGCCGGCCCACCGGCGGGACCGGGTGGGGGCGCCGCTGGATCTGGGGGTGCGGGCGCTGAACACGTTTACCACCGTGTGCGAGGGGCAGCGGCTGGGCATATTTGCCGGGTCGGGGGTTGGCAAGTCGGTGTTGCTGTCCATGCTGGCGCGCAATACGCAAAGTGATGTGGCGGTGATCGGGCTGATCGGGGAGCGGGGACGCGAGGTGCGTGATTTCGTCAGCGATCAGTTGGGGGCCGAGGGAATCAAGCGGGCGGTCGTGGTGGTGGCCACTTCCGACGAGCCGGCGCTGATGCGGCGGCAGGCGGCCTATCTCACGCTGACCCTGGCCGAATATTTTCGCGACCAGGGTAAGCGGGTCCTGTGCATGATGGACAGTCTGACACGGTTTGCCATGGCGCAGCGTGAAATCGGGCTGGCCATTGGCGAACCGCCCACCGCCAAGGGGTATCCGCCGACAGTGTTTACCGAGTTGCCGCGCCTGTTGGAACGTGC
>JALWTJ010000083.1 GCA_027082895.1 Hyphomicrobiales bacterium
AACAATGTCCAAAGGGACGAATGTACGAACCAGATGCCGCAAGGTATGAGCGCTATTGCAGCACGCTCCTTAGACGTGATTGCACAACATGTCCACCGCCAATATGCCTTGTGACACCGCAGAAGGCCCATTTCGGTTAACCCCGGCCCTCAGACCCAGCCCAGCCCTCAAGCCCAGAAAGACTCCAGTTCGGACAGGCGCACCACATGACAATAGATCATGTTGAGAATGGCCAGTTCCTGCTGGTGCAGTTCATCCGTTCCCGCCGCGCAGCAATCCTCGAGCACGATCACGTTGAAACTTTCATCGGCCAGTGAGCGCACGGTGGAGGAAATGCACTGATCGGTGAAAATGCCCGCAACCACCACGTTCCGAACGCCCATATTGGTCAGTATCAGGCGCAGGTTGGTGCCGGTCAGGGCGCTGTCGGTTGTCTTGAGAACGCATATCTCGTCATCAAGGGGCGCCAGCGCCTCGACGATGAAGGAATCGGGTCGATCCTTTGGCAGCAAAAGATAGTTGAAACCGGGCTTTTTCTGGCTGAGGGAACGGTCCCGCCCATCCGCCGTCAGGCAGGCAATGCGGGCAAACATCACCTCCACCCCGTCCGCACGGCACTGCGCAATCAAGCGCGCCGTGTTGGGAATGACCGTTTCGCGCATGCGGGAAAAGAAGGGTTCCCAGCGCGCATTTTCCGCCGCATCCTGCTTGGGTTCCAGATAGGTGTTCTGGATATCAACCACCAGCACAGCCGTTTCCGACCGCTTCAGAACCATGTCCGCCGGCTCGGGCGCATCTGCATAGTAGAACGACCTGTGCCGCGTTTTCCATCCCATCAGATGCGTCCCTCCTGTCCGGCTGTCCTGCCCTTAATTTCCTGCCCTTAATTTAAAGGGCATCCGGCAAAAGGCGCAAGCACCATGCCCGGATCATGCGGCCGGCGCATGAAAGCGCTGATCCTGGCTTGTTGCCAGCCGAGAAGCATGTAACCCCGATAAATCACACCCTGAGAATGCCAGGGGTCTGGTTCAGCTTCTGTGCCTTTTGCTTCCCCATGAGATAACCATCTTCAACCCTCAAGCCCCCCCAGGGTGCGTTGAACATGGGTATGTCAACCGAAACCACCATATTTTCTTTCAGCAGGGCATCACTGCTCGGGCCAAATATGGGCGGTTCAAACTCGATGACCCCCAAACTGTGCACGCCGGAATACAGGAAATATTCCCCAAGCCCCGCCTGTTCGACGATCCTGCGGCCAATCGCTTCGATCTGGCGCCCCTCAAGACCGGTTTCAAGGGCTTCAAAGCACGCAGTCTGCGCCCGTAGTGCCACCTCCAGTGCCTGTTCGATTGCCGCTTCGGGTTTTCCCACCAGTACCGGCCGACCAATGGCAGCGTGATATCCTTCATACCGTGGCGCTATGGTCAAAAGCACCTGGTCGTTCCGCCCGATTTCGCGAAACGTGGAGCGGGCCAGAATGGGACGTGTATTGGGGCCACAGGCCACAATTGTGTCAATTCCGGTGCCTTCGGCCCCGGCCCGGCGCATCGCACTTTCGATTTCAGCAGCCACTGCACGTTCACTGACCCCCGGAACAATGGTTTCAAGGGCGGCCTTCAGGCCAGATTCTGCAATGGCATAAGCATGCCGGATGACCGCAATTTCGGCCGGGGACTTGCAGGCCCGCAGATCGCACAGGCGGTTTTCCACATCCACCCATTGAGCAGCGGGTAGAGATCGCTCAAAAGCGGCCATCAGATCCGCCCCGATCAACCCGCGCCCACCGATTCCGACCCGAATTGCACCACCCGCAGAAAACCCGAGTTCAGCAATGATCTCGCCCAGGTTCTGCATGGTTGAAAAGGGATAGTCTTCATCCGGGTGGGTAAATTCGGCCAGAACACGCACATCTGTAATCTTCCCGCGAAGCAGAGCATATTCATCGCTCTCCGGCCCCACCAGCATGACCGGCGGCCCTTCAGGTCCAAACAGAATGCAGACCGGTTCAAAGTGAACCGGGAAATCCGCCATCCACCTTGCGTGAGCCGGACCAAAAACGGCGCGATCATCCGCATAGGCCACCAGAACATCCAGTTTCTGATCTGCCATCA
>JALWTJ010000084.1 GCA_027082895.1 Hyphomicrobiales bacterium
GAACCAGATTGAGCACAGCAACAGCAAACAGCATCAGCGTTTCCCTTCCCAACCGGACCTATCCATCGGCATCCGCACCATTTCCACTCCTCGTCCCCGAAAATGCGGCACCTGCTTGCCGGGCCAAGGCCGCAAAGTCCCCGGCAAACATTGCGCAGGTTTCCCCCGCGCATTCAACATCGGCCACCACCCGGATACGGGCCTTGCCGTGCCCCTCCAGCTGAACCTTGAACCGCTCCCAGTCCTGCCCCTCCCCAAGACGGGCAACTGCCGAAAAGTCGTGCATCACCGGGCGCGTGAACTGCATCTCCTGCCGCTGGATCACCAGGTGAACCCGTTTGCCGCGCTCCCCCAGACGCACCCGGACCAGGCTCCAGGCGGCAAGGGTCGCAAGGGTCGCAACGGAGCCGCCAAACCCGGTGCCCCGATGGTTGCGATTGGGTTCCAGCGGCACCCCCAGCCGCACCCGGTCCGACGCCACCTCCAGCGCGGACACCTCCATCGCCCCGGCCAGCGGAATCCTGTCACGCAGATAGCGACTCAATTGGTCCCGGTCCATGGCAATGTCCCTGTCAGATAGCAGCAGCACCATCCCGGAAACGAGACGGCCCGCCCCTTACACCATATAATTGCACCGGCCGCAAACTCGCATGTTCCGCTTGTGTTCCCGATGTGCTAGCATGACCTGCCGTCAGCCTCCTGACGGACTCTGACAGGGGCGCCATGCTAGATGTGGCCCCGTATTCCGTTTCACCCGACGCCGGCAGTTCAAAATGGCCCCGAAGAAATCCCCCCCCGGCAGCAAGGCCGCCCCTCCCGCAAGAAAAGGCGCCAGCAGCGACTTTTCCATCGACGACTTTCTCGCCGAAATCGAAAAGGCCGAGGATATGGCCGCCTCCCGCCCCCTGCCCCAGGAACGACTGCGCAACAAGCGGCGCCTGGACCGGCAAGATCGGGAACGGGCCGCGCGGGAAAAACGCGCCACCACCAAGACGTCCCATCCCGAAACGCCCACCGGCATGTCGCCAAAATCGCCCCGCTCAAAAGCCAATGCGGTGGACCGGCCGACAAATCTGGATGGCTTTGCCGAAGCACCCCAGGCCGGTTTCAACCACCAACCCGACAACTTTGTTCCTTTTGGCGGGGGTTCCGGGGAAGCGACCGACGGGAGCGACGGCGGACCAAATAGTGGCGGGGGTGCCGGGCAGCCCGCCGGCGCGAGGCACAATAAGCCCGCCGGAGCGAGGCACAATAAGCCCACCGGCGCGAGGCCGAAAAAAGCCAACGCAGCGACCAACGGCGGCGCAAATAATGGCGGGGGTGCCGGGGAAAGCCCTGCAAGGGCTGACGGCGGCACAAACAAAGGCGTCACCGCTACCGTAGCCGCCCTGCAAAGGCTGATCGAGCATGGCCGCGACGAGGTCGAGGGCACCACTCCCTGGGCCCCGCATAAACCCGAACGCCCCCAGAAGGCCGAAGGCAACATTCCCTTTGAACTGGTCACCGAATATACCCCGAAAGGAGACCAGCCCACCGCCATTGCCGAGTTGAAGGAGGGCATCGAAAACGGGGAAACCGATCAGGTCCTTTTGGGCGTCACCGGTTCGGGCAAGACCTTCACCATCGCCCAGCTGATCGCCCAGACCCAGCGCCCCGCCCTCATTCTGGCCCCCAACAAGACCCTTGCCGCCCAGCTTTATGGCGAATTCAAGAGCTTCTTCCCCAACAATTCCGTGGAATATTTCGTTTCCTTCTACGATTACTACCAGCCCGAAGCCTATGTGCCGCGCACGGACACCTATATCGAGAAGGAAAGCACCATCAACGATCAGATCGACCGCATGCGCCATGCCGCCACCCGCGCGGTACTGGAGCGGGACGACGTGATCATCGTTGCTTCCGTATCGTGCATTTATGGTATCGGGTCGGTGGAAACCTACACCGCCATGGTCTTCGACCTGAAACAGGGCCAGAAGATCGACCAGCGCCAGTTGCTGGCCGATCTCGTTGCCATGCAATACAAGCGCGCCGATGCCGGCTTTGCCCGCGGCGCCTTCCGGGTGCGCGGCGACACCATCGAAATATTCCCCGCCCACTATGATT
>JALWTJ010000085.1 GCA_027082895.1 Hyphomicrobiales bacterium
GCCCCTCAAGCAGGCCCATGGCGCACGGGCTACCGGCCCTTCCGCGGAAGCCGACCATATTGCAGGAATGGATCACGGGGTGCATGGGGGCCAGACAATCACCCTTGGCGCCAGCACGCTTGCCGTCATCGATACCCCGGGGCACACGAACGGGCACATCTGCTATTTCGATGCCGAAGGGTGCAACCTGTTTTCCGGTGACGCCCTGTTTTCCCTCGGATGCGGGCGCATGTTCGAAGGCACACCCCGCCCCATGTGGCAAGGCCTCACCCGCCTGCGCGCCCTGCCCGACGAAACGAAGGTCTTTTGCGGCCACGAATATTCCGCTGCCAATGCGGATTTTGCCCTGTCCATCGACCCGGACAACCCCGCGCTCATTGCCCGCGCCGAACATGTCCGCCGCCTGCGCGACGCGAACCAGCCCACAATTCCCTTCCTGCTAGGCGAAGACAAGGCCGCCAACCCCTTCCTGCGCGCCGACGACCCCGCCCTTGCCGCTCGCTTCAACCTGCCGCCCGATGACCCTGCCCGGGTCTTTGCCGCCATCCGCAAGGCCAAGGACAGTTTTTGATGAACCGGTTCTGACAGACCGTTCCCAACCGTTCCAAGCTGTTCCCGAACCCCGTCCCGCACAGCAAACGCCGCCGGGGTTTTCCCGTCACATGGTTAACGTTTTCGCACATTTCTGGCATGCCCGTTGCAGCGTTACAGGCAGCACACCACACCCACGTTCCATTCCGGGACAAAGGGTGTGAACATGACACACGACGGAGGCACAAAATGTCAGATCGAAACACCAGCCGCGCCCTGATCCTGCGCACCGACCCCGGACATGCGACAGCTCCTCTTGCAGACGGGGATCCGGCACAGGATTTCAGCCGCCCCTACGCCACCAACAGGGTTCCTGCGAAATACCTGTCCCAACTGATCAACCAGCGCCGCCGCCTTGCAGGAAACCGGCACAAGCGCAACCTGCGCCTTCCCCTTGCAACCCGCGCCTACAACACGGCCCGCTATGCCACGCTCAAGGCCATGCCCGGTGGATTCAACTATGAAGGGGAAGCCTGAGCCTCAATAATCCTGCCGATTTGCACGCCCGGACACCGCCAGCCGGGTTACAACATCAACAAGGCTCATCACCATGCAGGTAAAGAAAAGCGACGTGGAAGCGCCGGGAAAGAACAGGAACTGCCCCAGATAGACAAGGAACACCACCAGTGACCCCATTGTGGCAACAAAGCCGCGACCAATGGTCCGTCGCGCCCGCACGCTCTCAGCCAGCAGCAGCAAAAGGGCGAACACCACCAGCACGTCCCCCACATTCATGCTCCATATCGCTCCCGATGGCAGGGTAAAGCTGGCCACCGGCGTTACCCACCCCAGAGCATTGCCACCGATAAAGCCGAAGTGAACCGCATCATAGATCAGCAGTGGAATGATCAATAGCGGCGGAATCCACATCTCTTTTACCCCTGTTGCAACACCGGGCGACCATTCACCGGCAAGCACCCGTTCCGCCCCCCTCGCGCTGCCGATCCGACAGTTGCCGATCCGCGACGCGCCGGCTCAGATCTTGAGTGGCCCCACCATCTCCTCGGGCCGGACAGCCTCATCGAACGCTTCTGCACTCAAAAGGTCAAGCTCCACCGCCGCCTCGCGCAATGTCTTGCCATGCTTGTGGGCATATTTGGCCAGCCGGGCCGCATTGTCATACCCGATGGATGTGTTCAGTGCCGTCACCAGCATCAGCGAATTGTTGAGATGGGCGGTAATGTTATCCCGGATCGGCGTGATACCCACAGCGCAGTTCTCGTTGAAACTCTGGCATCCATCCGCCAGCAGCCGGATGGACTGCAGGAGATTGTAGGCCATGACGGGCTTGAACACATTCAGCTCGAAATTGCCCTGGGAGCCGGAAAAACCGATCGTTACATCATTGCCGAACACCTGCGCGCACACCATGGTCAGCGCCTCGGCCTGGGTCGGATTGACCTTGCCCGGCATGATGGAAGATCCCGGCTCGTTTTCGGGCAGCGCCAGCTCCCCGATGCCGCATCGCGGCCCCGAGGCCAGCCAGCGCACATCATTGGCAATCTTCATC
>JALWTJ010000086.1 GCA_027082895.1 Hyphomicrobiales bacterium
CTCGGGAATTCCGTCATACCCGATGACTGAAATGTCCTGTCCCACCTGCAGGCCCAGCGCTGCCGCCGCGCGGCAGGCCCCCAGGGCGGCCCGGTCCAGAGCGCACACGATGGCGGTGGGCGGAACCGGCGCTGTCAGCAGGGCACGGGCGCCCTTCAGGCCCCCGGCCACGGACATGGCGCCTTCCACCAGCAGATCGGTTTCGAACGAGAGGCCGGCCGCTTCCAGTCCCTGGACAAACCCGCGCCGCCGCAGGACTTCAAAATTGTTGTCCCGGTCTCCGCCGATAAAGGCAATGCGAGCATGGCCGAACCCGGCCAGCCGCGCCACCGCTTCGGCCATGGCGTTTTCCCCGGCGATGTCGTACCAGGCGCACCCGGCAATGTCAGCCATCCGCCCGTAGAGCACGAAGGGGACCCCCTTGCTCCGAAGCAGTTCTGCGCGGGCGTCGTTGATCTTGGTACGGGGCAGGATGAACCCGTCCACCTTTTTTTCGGCAATCAGGCGCGCATGCACGTCAAGGCTGTTTTCATCCGATTGGGCGGTGGCCACCACAAGGGTCCAGTCTTCCTCCCCCAGGCGCAGGGAAATGCCGTTCAGGAAATCGGACAGGAACGGGCGGTGCACGTTTTCCCCCGCCACGTTCAGCACCAGCCCCACCGACTTGACCCGACCGGTGCGAATGGCCTGGGCATGGGAGGAGGGGCGGTATCCCAGCTTGCGCGCCGCGTTGGTCACCCGCAACCGGGTGCTTTCGGCAATATCGGGATAATTGTTCAGGGCACGCGACACGGTCCCCTTGGTCAGATTGAGATGATCCGAAAGGTCCTGAATCGTTATCTTGGAGCGCCCCTTGCGGATGGGGTGATCCGGCAATTTTGCGTTTGACTGGTTCATCCTCGGCTCCCTGATATTTGACAGGGTGAACACCGAAACCGGTTTCGGCAAGCAAAAAACGAAATCGGTTTCGGGACGGAAATTCCCGTGTTTTCGAAGCGCAAATTTCCCGGCAACAGGCTGAATTCAGGCCATGAATCTTTTTTCCAGAAGGCAACGACGCCTGTCTTTTCATGCTTCCGGGGAAAAATATTTTTGCAATGCCAGGCGCTTTCTGCTGCCATTTTCCGGCACGCTGACCGGGTATCGAATGCAGGGGCGCCAGAAAGAAAAGGGAGCGCGAAAAGGATCCGGCAGGCGGGGAGGGGCGCAGCCTGTTACCGGAGAAGGCGGCCTGTCCTGATGCAGATATTCACGCTGACCCGTAGTTGACGGCAAGCCGGAAGATTGTCGCAAGGGGGGCTCTACGGCATCAAGGGGCCGCGGAGAAAATGCAGGGCACCCGCCGCCTTTTTCCGCTTGAAGTTTGCTGTGGACACGGGACGGCGCACGGGTCGTGTTATCCGGTCCCGTCGGGGCAATTTATCCCCGTGACCCGAATTGCGAATAGGAATAACATCCTATTCAACGGAAAGGTCAACCCATGCAGAAATTGAAATCATTTTCGTCAGGTCCGGCCGAGGCGGTGACCGGCATCAGGGTTCCCCCCCAGAAAAGGGACGCAACCGCACCGGACGAGCAGCTTCCCGTATCAAGGGCCCAGAAGGATCTGAGCCGGGCCGACCGTTTGGGGGATCATGGCGCGTCCATTCTGGCGCGCATCGTGGCCCGGGCCCATCAGGTCAGCGTTACGGAGCTTTTTCATCACACGCGCAGCCGCGCGCCCATCGCCCATACGCGCCAGATGGCCATGTATCTGATGCATGTGGTGCTGGGACGCAGCCTTACCCAGGTCGGGCAGTTTTTCCGCCGTGACCGTACCACCGTCGCCCATGCCTGTTCACGCATCGAGGATCTGCGCGATGTTCCCGAATTCGATGAGGAACTGAACCGGCTGGAAGAGGAAATCATTCGCAAGACCACCCCTCCGGAACGCAAGAGTTGCCCGGCAACCGGGACGCGGGCCAATGACTGAGGGGGCCGCATCCACAAGACGGGCGGTCCGGTTCGTACGCGCCCTTTTGGGGGCGGGAAGCGGTATTCGTGAGGGGGATCGCTATCTGGTGCGCCGCGGGGAGATGACTCGGGAAGCGGGCAGGAAA
>JALWTJ010000087.1 GCA_027082895.1 Hyphomicrobiales bacterium
GTTCCGCGTTGAAGCGGTTGGCAAGAAAATCCCTGTAGCCCGCGAGCAGTTTTTCCGGCAACGTGTACATGGGGGGTGCATAGCTTTTGCAAGGGAACAGATCAAGCGGCAGCAGGCCTGCCTGGTTCCGGTTGTCCGTTCTTTGATGTTTCCTGCTTGGCGTTCTTCTTCTATATCCGTTGCGGGGCGGGTTGTGGACCAGCCGGACGGGTGGGGGCAATCGGCCATTGCACGGGGAAAACGACATGGGAGCAGGCAGGCATGCAGGTTTACAGGATGTTGACGGGGGACGATGACGCCGCGTTTTGCCACAAGGTGAGCAAGGCCCTGATCGAGGGGTGGGTGCTGTACGGGGAACCAAAATACTGTTTTGACGGGGCACGCGGGGTCATGCGGTGCGCACAGGCGGTGGTGAAGGAAGTTGCGGACCGGCCCTACGATCCGGACAGGAAGCTGACGGACTATTGATTGCCGGGGGCGGAATTGTCCGTATTGCGGGACGGTTTTCCTGGCAACCAGGCCATTTTCATGTAGGTATTCCCGCTTTCCAGTTCGGCCAGCATCTGCGCGATGCGCCGGGTACGCGTTTCCGTGCGCCTGGCCCGTCCGATCCAGCCCAGGTAATCGTTGCGCTGATAGGGGGGACGGGCGTCAAAAGCCCCGCTCAGGCCTGTTTCTTCCAGCTGGGCGGCAATGTCGGCGGGCATCGGATTGATCTTGCGGGTCAATGTCATGGCATGTCTCCTGCATCTGTCCGGGCAACATTCATTTGTCCGGGCAACATTCATTCATTGTGTTGCCGGCAGGGACAGATTGCAAGGCGGTCAAGGGTTCATTGCCGCGTGGCAGACAGGGATGATGTCAGGGAGATGTCGGGAAGGCCCTGTTTCCAAACTTTTTTCGTGGGCGGGCTGCAAGCCTTTGACGAATCCGGCAAGGAGGTTTAACAGGGGAACAGAACAGGTTTCCGCCCGGCTCGATTTCGGGTCCGAGGGGGTTCTTTTGGGGTGACCGTCCGTTCGGGCGCCAGGAACACAGGCAATCGCATGACTGAATCAAAACGACCTCTTTCACCACATCTGGAGATTTACCGGTTTTCCCTGACCATGGCGCTGTCGATCCTTCACAGGATTACCGGGGTAGCGCTTTACCTGGGAACCCTGTTGCTGGCCTGGTGGCTGATTGCAGCGGCGGCAGGGCCCGCCTACCTTGATCTGGTGTATCGGGTTCTGGGCAACTGGTTCGGGCAACTGGTGTTGCTGGGTTTCACCTGGGCGCTGTTTCACCACATGCTGGGGGGGCTGAAGCATTTTACCTGGGATCTGGTGCGCGGGTTCGCGCCCGAGCAGCGGCGTGCCCTGTCCTGGTTCAATGTCATTGGCGGGCTGGTTCTTACCCTGCTGGTGTGGATTTTCATGGTCTGGAGCTGAGGGAGCGGTCGGGATGGATATGCGTACCCCATATGCAAAGGTGACGGGCAAGGGTTCGGCCCGGGACGGTACCGGTCATTTCTGGCGGCAGCGGCTGACCGGGCTGGCCAACGTTCCCCTGACCCTTTTCCTCGTGTGGCTGGTTGCCCGGCTGGCGGGGGCCGACCGGCCGGACGTGGTGGCTTTGCTGGCCAACCCGCTGGTGGCCGGACTGCTGGTGCTCACCATCATATCCGTGTGCTGGCACATGGCGCTGGGCATGGCAGTGGTGATCGAGGACTATGTTCATGCCGAAGGACTCCGGCTGTTGTTGATTATCGGGAACATTTTTCTTGCTGTTGCCGTGAGCGGGGTGAGCGTCGTTGCGGTTCTGATGTTGAGTTTCGGGGGTTAGGTCATGTCGGTGTCGGAAAAATACACCATTGTCGACCATGATTTTGATGTGGTGGTCGTGGGGGCGGGTGGTGCCGGGCTCCGGGCCACGCTGGGCATGGCCGAGCAGGGGCTGCGCACGGCCTGTGTGACCAAGGTTTTTCCCACCCGTTCCCATACGGTGGCTGCGCAGGGGGGCATTGCGGCTTCCCTGGGGAACATGGCGCCGGACAGCTGGCAGTGGCACATGTACGACACGGTGAAGGGCTCCGACTGGCTGGGAGACAATG
>JALWTJ010000088.1 GCA_027082895.1 Hyphomicrobiales bacterium
ATCAGGGGAAGGGGGGTATCCTTGAGGGCCGGATCGCCGGGGGTCTGTTCGTTCGAATGGTTGCCGCCGGAAAACGGGTTCTGGTGCAGGGAGAATTCCAGGTTCGGCTGCGTTCCGGGCAGGTCGGACTGTGCCAGCATTCTTTCCAGGGAGCGGGCATCGCGCTGCAGCAAGGCAAGGGTCTCGGGGCGCTCGACGCTCAGGCGGGCGCTGATGCTGCCGGCGTCATCCACGTGCAGGCGCACATGCACCTTGCCCAGTTCCGCGGGGTCCAGACGGATGTCGAACCGGTTGTTTCCCTGCTTGAAATTGCGGGTGATCTGAACGGCCATCTGGGGCAGGTTCACGGCGGGGGCCTGATAGGCGGCGCGGGTGAGGGTGCCGGCAAGACTGGCCTGGGGGCCGTGGGCGGTGGTGCTTGCTATCTGGGAGAGCGAGGCGTCCCCCTCATCAAGGGTCACGATCTGCCGGGTGGGAATGAAGGGCAATTCGGCTGCGGTCGCGGGGCCGTTGGCACCGGTGGCATTCGCTCCGGATATCTGCGTGGCATCGGCATTCAGGGCCAGTCTTTGCTGAAGCTGGGCGGCAAGGTCGGCACGGCTTTGCCCGTTGACATGTCCGGCAGGGTTGCCGGGTGTCCCATGGGCATCACGGGAATTGCGGTTTCCTGCCTGCGGGCTTTCTTCCTGCTGGGCCAGCAGGGACTGGGTGGCGGCCAGGGCCGTGTCCTGCTGTCCCTGTGCTGCCTGAGAGGAGGCATTGGGGTTGGTATTGAGGGCCTGCAGATTGGCGGCGGCCTGTTCCTGGGCCTTTTGCGCCATGGCGGCCTGCTGGCCCTGAACATTCAGCAGCGAGCGGGAAAGGGAGTCGGCGGTGTCCGCGATCTGGCCGTCTCTGGTCTGGGCCGCCTGCTGCAGGGTGTTCTGGATGGCGGCGACCAGTTGCCCGGCCGCTTCGCCATCGGGGCGTTGGGCGGGGGTCGGTGCCTGCAGGGCGCTGGCGGCCTGCTTGAGGGCGTCAATCGCCTTCTGGTCCAGCCCCAGGCCTTCAAGGGCCTGGGGGGCGAGGCCGAGCAATTGTTCGGGATTGACCGCCTCCGTCAGGGCCTGGGAACTCAGGGAAATGGACGCGTCGCCCAATTGCAGGTTCAGCCAGGCCATACCGGTCTGGTCCGGGGTGCCGATACGGGCCAGATCGGACGGCTCCGGGGTGCCTGTGGGTCCGCTCTGGCCAGCAGCAAGGGAAACCAGCGTTGAAAAGAGCCCCTTGGGCGCGTCATTGCCCTGTCGGGGAAGACGGCCATCGAGCAGGGCATCCGCGTTTCCGGCGGCGGGTGCTGCAATGTTGAAAGGCTGACTCACTGTCTGGCGTTCCGTTTTCTTCCTGGTGCATCCGTCGGCCGGCAGGCCATTCGGGACGCATGAATGACATCCCTTCCCATGCAAGGGGCTTGCCAATTTCAGTTTGGAAAAACATATCTTTTGTTTTCAATGGGTTGGGTGGTCCGAGGTGCATGTATCCGGTTTGCTGGCGGGGATGTTCGGGCAGTTCTTTCCCGGGAAGACGGCAAGAATTGCCCAGCGGACAGAAGTGCATTTGTCGTGTGCATGCGCTTTGATGTTCTTGCGCTCAGGTCCAACGGGTCGCAGGGGGAGCGGTTGAAAAAAACGCGGTCCTGGGCCATATCTCGGGCAATGGGTCATTTCCCGATCCGGTCCGGGACGAAGGGAAACCCGTCATCAGGGTTCTTTCGTCATGACACGTTTCTTGCCGCTTTCCTTTGTTTTCCTGTGGTCGACCGGGTTCATCGGGGCGCGGCTGGGCATGCCCCATGCGGAGCCCGTTTCCTTTCTGACGGTCCGGTATGTTCTTGCCCTGCTCATACTTCTGCTTCTGGCGCTGGTCATGGGTGCCCCCTGGCCGAACCGAAGGCTGGCGCTGCATTCCATGGTGGTGGGCATGCTGCTGCACGGGGGATATCTGGGGGCGGTGTTCTGGGCGATTGATCGGGGATTGCCGGCGGGGATAACGGCCATGGTGGTGGGTCTGCAGCCCCTGTCCGTTGCCGTTTTTGCCGGGCTGGTGCTGGGT
>JALWTJ010000089.1 GCA_027082895.1 Hyphomicrobiales bacterium
GTCGAAAACGCCGTCTTTCCGGCGCCCGGCGTGTGGCACGCCAATATGAAGGACGCGGGCAACCGCGTTTCCCCTTCCGTGGCTGAGAAGGCCCGGAGAGGGGCGTTTCAACTTCCTGGCAGGCGCCCGCAACCCGGTGGCGTCAGTCCTGTACCGGGTGATACCTGTTGCTGGCAAGGAAACGCTTTCTCGCGATTGCCGCCAGATTGAAGCCAAGCTTGATGGCCAGCAGGGGATGGGATTCCTGGATCGACCGGAAGGTGCTGGTGCCGATCCTCAGGACGCGGGCATCCGTGGCCGCCCTGGCATGGGTACGGCGGCGATGGGTGCCCTGGATCGAGTCGTACAGGGCCGACAGGAAGATGAGTTCACCAAAGGCCTGTTCATCCCGGAAGGTGGTGATGAAGTTGCCCTTGCTGGTCAGGATGTCGATGGAACCCGACAATGGCACATAGAGGCTGTTGTCCACGGTGTTGGCACGGATCAGATAATCGCCCTCGGCATATTCGGCCAGCTCGCACAGGGAGATCAGCTCCTCTCTCTCGGCTTCCGTGAACCCCCTGAAAACGGGCAGATAGTAGCTTTCGCTGCTCTGCTTGCCCTCGAGGCCATTGACCATGACCCTGTCTGCGACGATTGCAGCCAGATTGGAGGCCAGTTTCGCCACGATGACCGGCTCCTTCCGGGCCAGTCTCTGCAGCAGCGAGGGCGTGAGCACCAGTACCTGGCACTGGCCCTCTCTGTCGGTGCCGGTGACGATGACATCCGCGCTGCGGCTGGTATGGGGTTCGTCCTGGATGGCGGCTATGAGGGTCAGTTCGCCAAAGACCTGGCCCCGGCCCAACGAGGTCAGGTGCTTCCGGTTCCGCTCGCGCACCTCGACGATGCCCGACATGAGGTAGTACATCTCGTCGCCACGATCTCCTTCGCGGATGATGTGGTCGCCGGGTCGCGCGTTCAGCAATGTCGCGGATGCCACCAGCTTTTTGGTTTCATCGTCGCTGAATCCCGCCAGAAAGGGAGAATGGGTATTGGACGACGCGAGCAGCCGCTTTGCCATGTAGTTCCACCACTCGGCGGGACTCAGCAGCCAGCGGCTGTTCGTCTGGCAGATCTTGTAGGTCGAGCACAACCAGTCGGAAACGTCCTGGGGCTTGTCGTTGGGACGCTGGCGCAGGATGCGGGCAAATGGCGAACGGGTGCGCCTGAGATGCCTGGCATCCCACAGATAGAGCGCCAGCGGGATCCGGTATCCCATCTCGGTGGCTTCGAAATTGTGGGTATAGGTCTGGTAGCCCAGGTGCTGGTACACCGGCACCAGATTGGGCTCGCAATGACAGAAATCGAAGAGCACGCCGTTGTCCAGGTCGTACTCGTAGGCATAGCTCAGGATCTTGCCGAGCACCGTGGTGCCTCTCATTTCGGAGGCAACCATCAGCCGCGAGGAGAAGGACAGTTCCTCGGGACGGTATCGGGAGAGAAATGGACCCAGGTCATAGGCCTGGAATCTCTCCTTCCGCAACAATCCCTCACTCCCCCTGTTGAGCCGCAGTGTGCCGACAATCTCGCCGCCCTTCCTGGCCTGGAACAGCGTGGCCGTGTCATCCAGTTCGTCACGCAGGATCTGATTCCCGGAATCCGCGGACGAGAGGGCGTACTTGCCCAGCTCCTCCACGTAGATCCTGTAGCGGAAACGGAAGATATCCTCCCGTTCTTCCGGCGTCTCGGCAATGCTCAGGGAGATGTTTCCGTCGGCGCCGGGGGCTGCTGTCTTGTTCATGATCCAAACGCTGTCATCGACGTGCCCGTGGTTCAGGCCTGAACCGCCAAGCTCAACGGCATGAGCCGGTCTTGAAGCCGGCCACAAAACACGTTTGCGGCGCAGCCTCCTGCCCTGATGAAGCAGGAATGTTTTATCAGGGCTTCCTTAATTAAGTATAGAAGCTTGGTTTCCGGACCGCATTCCACTCAGGAAGCCCTGAAAAATTCGGCTTTTCACCTCCCCCACTTGTGGGGGAAGAGCGGAGCGACGGGGGCTCTGGGAGGGGGAGCAAAAACAATCGCTTACCCCCCTCCTAAC
>JALWTJ010000090.1 GCA_027082895.1 Hyphomicrobiales bacterium
CGGCCAGCGAGGAAGTGCCCGTCGGATTTGACCATGAGCGTTTCGAGATCGGCTTCAATGCCCGTTACCTGATGGATATTCTTGGCCAGATCGGATCGGAAAACGCTACCTTCATGTTTGGCGATTCTGGCGCCCCCGCCCTGGTCAGGGACGATTCCAGCGCCCAGGCGGTCTATATCCTGATGCCGATGCGGGTATGATGTTACCCGGAGAGGGAAGGGACGGGGAGTTTTAAGAGCCGGGCATGGTGAGCAGGGGTGGTTTCCCGGTATTTGTCGCCCGTTCGGACCAAGGGGAACCATTGTTCCCGCTGAAGGAGGCGTGGCACGCGCGTGAAACAGTCTGCCCCGGAAGCCCCACCCCCCCCGCGTTATATTTCACGGCTGCAACTGACCGCCTTTCGTTCCTATGAAAGCGCAGTCTTTGAGACCGATTGCGCCTTTATTGCCCTGACAGGGCCCAACGGGGCGGGAAAGACCAACCTGATAGAAGCCATATCCCTGGTGTCGCCGGGCCGCGGTTTGCGTGGGGTGCCTTTTGATCAACTGCAGCGACAGGGCAGCAGCATGCCCTGGGCCGTTGCTGCCACCATCATGACACCGGCCGGACCTGCTGCCATCGGCACCGGCATGGTGCCGGGGCGCCCGTCCCGTCGGGTCCGCATCAACGGGGCCAATGCTCCTTCCGTCGAGGAGATGTCGGCCTATGTCCGCCTGTTGTGGCTGACCCCGGCCATGGACGGCCTGTTTACCGGCCCGGCCGCCAACCGCCGCCGTTTTCTTGACCGGCTGGTCATGACCCTCATTCCGGACCATGCTCGCTCGGTGACCGGTTTTGAAAAGGCCATGCGCCAGCGCAACCGCCTGCTGGAGGAAAATGCCGACCCGGACTGGATCGGCGCCCTGGAAGTGCAGATGGCCGAATTTGCTGCCGCCCTGCATTTCGCCCGTGCCGACAGTCTGGCGCACCTGCAGCGCCTGGCGGCCACCGGCCTGTCCGAAGCGTTTCCTGTTCCCACATTGGCCCTTGAGCCCCTGTTTTCTCCACCAGTGGCCTCCGGGGACGCGGACCTTGCATCCTCGTCAGCACTTGAAGCGGCGCTGCTGGACCATTGGGCTGGCCAGCGCGGACGAGACCGCGCCGCGGGCCGCACCCTGACCGGTCCCCACCGCACGGACCTGCTGGTGACCCATGCCCAGAAATCCATGCCCGCCCGCCTGTGCTCCACCGGCGAGCAGAAGGCGCTCCTGATCGGGCTGGTGCTGGCCCATGCTCGTCTTGTTTCCAACATGACCGGCATCACCCCGATTCTGCTGCTGGACGAAGTGGCCGCCCATCTGGATCCGGGCCGCCGGCGGGCCCTGTTTGCCGCTCTTGGCGAACTGAACACCCAGGTCTGGATGACCGGCACCGATCCCCATCTGTTCGAGGGTCTGGAAGATCGCGCTGCCCATGTCCGCATTCGCGACGGGCAACTGGATCCTGCCAGCTGCCTTTGTGGTACCAATCGGTGACAGGGAGGCGGGGCTGCAATGGCACCATCTGATGATTTTGATGCCGGTTCAGAGCCGGGCGAACCGGAGGCGGGATGCATTTATGTGGACGCGGATGCCTGTCCGGTCCGTCAGGAAACCATGGATGTGGCGGCCCGCCACGCGGTGCCCGTCATTCTGGTCTGTGATGGTGGAATACGGCCGCCCCGGCAGGAAGGAGTCCGGCTCGTGGTGGTCCCCGCCGGGGCCGATGCAGCCGATGACTGGATCGCCTCCCGGGCCGGTGCGCGCGATATCGTGATAACCGCCGATATCGAACTGGCCCGCCGGTGTCTGGACAGGTCTGCCCGCGTACTCTCCCATGACGGCTCCCTGTTTACCGCCGCCAATATCGGCATGAAGATCTCCATGCGTGACCTCAATCGCCACTTGCGGGAAACCGGCATGCCCGCGGGCGGGGGAAGGCCCTTTTCCCGACAGGACAGGTCCGCCTTCCTGCAACAGCTGGATCTGCTGCTGCGCCAGATTGCTGCCCGGTGACATTCCGGGCCGGCACAACCGGTCGTTGTGCGTTCATCCATTG
>JALWTJ010000091.1 GCA_027082895.1 Hyphomicrobiales bacterium
CCATCCAGCGCACCCGCTGCGGGAAATTGCCCATCAGGGCCTGGTGAATGATCATGGTGGAAGCGGCCGACAGGACCGGCAACAGGATGAAGGCAATCAGCCCCATCAAAAGGAGCGTTGTGCCCTGGGTCTGGAAAAAGCTTTCCCGATCCACTTCTGCCAGCCAGTCGACAATGGAGCCCAGAAATCCGAACAGCATGATCTCGAACATGGCAATGGCTGCAGCCAGCACCGCCATGGCGATCAGCCATCGTTTCGCCCCTTTCATGAAGTGAAGACAAAAGGCGGCAAGACTGTCCGGCGGCCTGTCCGTATCCGACAGGGGATATGGATCGAGGCGGGTTTCAAACCATCTCAGCATGATCAAACCTGTGATTAAGCGGGTGGCGCGCTCGATATGTGGGCCATCCTGGCGTAAAACATAGAGGAGCTGCGCGCCGAAACAGTCCATCCGCTCCGCAAGACATGCGCAACAGGGCGCCGACAGAAACGAACACCAAACCGTATCCAGCCCTGCAGGCTATATTGTCCGCACTGATTCGGCTGTAACTTCAATGACACACCCATGTCCTATTCGGGAGCATCCCATGGAAAACAACAATAACGGAAATGCCGTTCCGTCCCCGGTTCCTCTTACGTTCCTGAAAGACTATCGGCTCCCCGCCTATGACATCTCCCATGTGGACATGACCATCCGGTTCGCGCCCGACAGCTGCCAGATCATCAGCCGGTTGTCCATTGCCCCGGCCCCCGGCACGGCGGCAGGAACGCCTCTCGAACTGAACGGGGAAGAACTGGAGCTGGTGGACATAAGTATCGATGGCGAAAAGCTGGCCGCGGATTCCTATGAATTTTCCGGCAACAATCTTCGCCTGTCTTCTCCGCCCGCCCACCCGTTCACCCTGGAAACCGAAGTGAATGTTCATCCGGAGGAAAACACCCGCCTGATGGGGCTTTACCGCTCCAACAGCATCTGGTGCACCCAGTGCGAGGCCGAAGGGTTCCGGCGCATCACCTTCATGCTGGACCGGCCCGATGTCATGGCCACCTACCGGGTGCGCATGGAGGCGCTGAAGGGCATCGCACCCGTGCTGCTGTCCAATGGCAACCTGCAGCAGAGCGGAACCCTGGCGGACAATACCCGTTTCGCGGTGTGGGAAGACCCCTTCCCCAAGCCCACCTACCTGTTTGCCTGCGTGGCCGGCCATCTGGACCGGATCGAGGATGATTTCGTCACCCGCTCGGACCGCAACGTGGATCTGGCCATCTATTGCGAGCCGGGAAAGGGGGAAAAATGCCGCTATGCCATGGATTCCCTCAAGCGGGCCATGAAATGGGACGAGGATCGATTCGGGCGCGAGTATGATCTGGACGTGTTCAACATCGTGGCGGTGTCCGATTTCAACATCGGGGCGATGGAAAACAAGGGACTGAACATCTTCAATGACCGCTATATCCTGGCTGACCCGGACAATGCCACGGATGCGGACTATGCCCAGATCGAACGGATCGTCGCCCATGAATATTTTCACAACTGGACCGGCAACCGGGTTACCTGCCGCGACTGGTTTCAGCTGTGCCTGAAGGAGGGGCTGACGGTGTACCGGGATCAGGAATTCACCAGCGACATGCGCTCGCGCCCGGTCAAGCGGATCGGGGACGTGCTGACGCTGAGGTCGCGCCAGTTTCCAGAGGATGCCGGCCCCCTTGCCCATCCGCCCCGGCCGGACCGCTATGCGGAAATCGACAATTTCTATACGCCGACCGTCTATGAAAAGGGGGCGGAAATCGTGCGCATGCTGGCCAACCTGCTGGGGGCCGAGACCTTTCGGAAGGGGTGCGACCTCTATTTCGAACGCCATGACGGACAGGCGGTGACCATCGAGGACTGGATACGGGTTTTCGAGGATGTTTCGGGCCGCGACCTGGAACAGTTCGCCAAATGGTACACCCAGGCCGGAACGCCCCTGCTCGACGCGCGCCAGACATGGGATGAGCACCACCAGTCCCTGACCCTTTCCCTCTCTCAAAAGACCCCCCCCACCCCCGGCCAGATGCACA
>JALWTJ010000092.1 GCA_027082895.1 Hyphomicrobiales bacterium
GTTTTGTTGGGGGCGAACGCGGTTTGCCCCACATGGCAGGTGACGGGGGACGCATTACCGCCTAAATTGATCCGCAGTTTGCGGACATTCACAAGAAAAATGATCAACGGTGCTTAATCGGTTGTACATAGTGGTTGGGGTTCTGGCCATCCTCCTGCTAGGGGGGGCTTTCGTGGTGCCCCGTCTCGTCAACTGGAATGTGTACCGGGATCGGCTGGAAGCCCTGGCCGAAGCAAGCCTTGGAACGGATGTGTCCATTGGCGGGGACATTCGCTTCACGCTGCTGCCGCAGCCCGAAATCACCTTTTCCCGGACGGTCATCGGTCCGGTCAATGCGCCCCTGGCCGAGATCGAAACCGTTACGGCGCGTTTCCTTTTGACCGATTTCCTGCGGGACCGGTTCACGGTGACCAGTCTTACCCTGCAGGGGCCGCAGGTGCGCATCCAGATCGATGAAGAGGGAAATCTGGCCATTCCGCTGCGCCTGGCGGACACGGTGGTGGCATCAAATGTATCGGTTGCCAATGCCCGGATCGCAGGGGGGACGCTGACCTTTGCCGACCAGAGGGTGGGGCAGAGCTGGCAACTCGAAAAGTTCGATGGCAACCTGCGGATGTCCGCCCTCAGGGGGCCGTTCAGCCTGCAGGGGAAAGGGCAGTTTGGTGGCGTTGCCAGCGGGGTGCGGGTCAGCCTGTCCGCGTTCAATGCGCAGCTTCAGTCCCAGGTTTCCGTTTTCTGGCACCCGCTGGATGATGGCTATTCCCTTTCCGTCCAGGGGGTTCTGGACGTGCAGGACACGGTATCCTTCAAGGGCAAGGGAAGTTTTCGGCGCCGGGCGCCACGAGGAGAGGACACGGAGCAGATCCGGGGGGATCTGGTGGTGGCAAGCGATGTGGAGCTTTCCGCGGAACGCCTGCTCCTGCCAGCGTTTGAAATTCAGCCGGATGAAAATCAGGCGGGAAGCCGGCTTTCGGGGGCGCTGGATATCCGGCTCGGTGCCGAACAGGAGTTCAATGCCGTCATATCAGGAGGGGTGGTCAAGCTGTTTCCGCCGGACCTGACGGCCCATGACGGGGAAGCCCCTTACGAACTGGCAACCTTCCTGAACGCTCTTTCCCTGCCGCCCGTTCCCCATCTTCCCGGCCGGATCGGCGTTGATGTGGATGAGTTGAGCCTTGGCAGTGTGAAACTGCGACGGCTGCGTCTTGATGCGACCACCGATGCGAACAGCTGGCAATTGCAGGGGCTGACGGCGGACCTGGGGGGGGGCACTCGGTTGAGACTGACCGGCAGTTTGAAACCGGGGGCGCACGGGGTGAGCTACAGGGGGGCGCTGGACGTGCAATCCAGCCGGCTGGCATCGCTCGTATCCACATGGACGCGGGTGGGGCGGACTAGCCCCCTGCACAACATGCCCGGAAATATCACGGCTACCATTGCCTTTGACAATCATGTACTGGACCTGAGCGAGGGGGTGTTCCGGGTTGGCGCGGTCGAACATTCCTTTGCCGGTCGGTTCGATCTGTCCGGGGAGCCCGAAGCTCTGATGAGCGTGCGGCTGGGGGCCATGGATGCCCGCCAGTCGGCGGTGCTGGCCGACATGCTGCCGGATCTTAGGGGAGAGGGGCCGTTTTCCCGTACCTTCCAGCGCGGCAGTCTTGATGTGGCGGCGCCCGCAGCGGTCGTTCTGGGGGTTCCGGCCCGGGTGCTGTCCGCGCAACTGGACTGGGACAGCCAGGGGGTGCATGTCACGGCTCTTGGGATCGAGGACATGGGGGGGCTGGGCCTGTCGGTGACCGGGCATGCCTTTGGCCCGGTTTCTGCGCCCATCCTTTCGGGAAGCGGACGGTTGACCCTGTCCGGAGATGCAGGGGAGGCGGTGCTGCCGGCGCTGGTACGCCAGGGATGGCTGTCTCCGGATTTGTTGCCCCTGTTGTCCCGTTCCCTGCCGCTGGGGGTGAATGTGAAGCTTGATCCTCCCGCTGAAGGGGGACTTCAGCTTGTGTCCCTGTCCGGCCGGACGGGAGAGGCGGATCTGGAAGCGGATATCCAGTTGAC
>JALWTJ010000093.1 GCA_027082895.1 Hyphomicrobiales bacterium
GCCCTGGCCACCCGCAAGGGTGCCGATGAACCGGTTGCCACTCTTCAGAACCGTGCCGATCAGCTGGCCGCTATTGTTGAAGAACTGCACCTGGGTTCCGGCAAGCTTCCACGACGCCACCTGTGCCAGAACCGAAATGGAACAGTTGGGCGCCGATGCCCTGTAACGGTCGGTCCCCTGCTTGGTGGTCTGGGTCAGATTGAGGCGGCACTGATCGGCCCCCGAAATGACGGTCCATGCGCCCAAAAGCTTGGTGACACTGAGCGGACCGCTCAGATCGCGCGCCTGCACGTTTGTCGGCACCCCGGTCGGATCGATGGCCACCAGTGATCCATCCGGGGTCTGCAGGGGGTTTTCAACCTGATTGTTGGCCAACAGCGGATCCTGGGACACTTCCCCGTCCACAGGAAAGCCCATCTGCTGCAAGGTGTCCTGCCCATTGGCCTGCCCCTCCGGGGAGCCCTGCCCGTTCAGGGGCGGCAACTGCGAACTCTGCACCGAGGAACTGGCCACGGGCGGCAATTGCGCCGGCGGCGAGGAAAAACGCCGGGAATTGGAAAAGGGAGACGAATTGGTGCACGCTCCCAGAACCAGCGTTGCCAGCATTCCAGCCAGCACACCGCCACGCGAAAACCCCGAACGGCGTTCCGTCCTATTCAACAAGTCCGTCATGCGTCACTGCTCTGAAAATTTCTGTTGCTGCCCGTTGGGGCCTGTTACCCCAAAAACCTGTGGAATTCCAGCCTGTTTGTAAACCCGAAAATCAAACGGCGATCCGGGAGCCACCGGCACGATAGCCACGATCACGACAAACGCCCCGTCAATTTCCAACGGCCTTCCATTTTTCTTGAAACACCAGCATTGTGGCACCACTGAGACATTTGGCCCCCCGGAACAGGGGTTTCCCCATGCCGCGCCATCCCGCATCCCCTACCGGGTCATTTCCGCAAGCAGCACATCGACCAGTGCCCGGGCATCCTCCGCCTCCGCTTCCGGCACCTGCACCCCCATTCCCCGCGGCGCGCTGACCCCGGGCAAACCGGGCAGACCGCTGAACTCATCCTCAAGGGGATGGAACCCGTGCGCCTTGAGCGCCACCACGATCACGCGCAGCAGGCTGGGATCACGATGGGTAAGAACGGTTTCAAAATTGGCCATGACCGGCACTTAGAACATCCGCTGCGCCAAGGCAATCAAAAGCAGGCATCCTGCCCACACGCGACATGCCCCCCGGACAGGTTCACCGGACCGCACCGCCACAGGGAACATCACGGAGCAAAGGAATCAAACGCCTCCAGCGCCTCGGCACCATAGATCATCGACGGACCACCCCCCATGTAGATGGCCACCCCGATGGTTTCGATCACTTCCTGCCGGGTCGCCCCCTCATCCGCCGCCGCCTTGGCATGAAACGCCAGACAACCATCGCACCGCACGGCAATGCCGATAGCCAGCGCGATCAGTTCCTTGGTCTTGGGCTCCAGTTCCCCTGGCCGTATCGCCTTTTGTGCCAGCGAAGAAAAACCCCCCATGACCCGCGGTGCCCCCTCGGCCAATTCGCTCATCTGCGTCTTGATCTGGGTAAGATATTTGTGCCAGTCCCTTTGTGCCACCATTTCATCCTTTTTGCTCGTTGCGCCACTTCCAGATTAAAAACGTCCCATCGCCCCTTCCCTGATCAGGGTCAATTTTCACAGGTGGGCACATCAACATTACCCGCACACACACAGACAGCGTGCACCGACAAACCCCGTGTCACTATCCTGGCTGCGGATGGCAGATCGGGCACGTTTGGCAAAAAACATCACCAACCAGCCAGATAAATTGAAACATGCGCCCCGGGGGTTCCCTCAACCCGTGGATTCAATGTTCATCCAGCGCCAGTCTTACGCCAAGGCCGATCAGAATGACCCCGAGGGAACGATCCAGCCACAACCCGAACTTCGGATTGTTGCGCAATTTTCCCGTCAAACTGTCACCAGCCAGAACAAGGGGAGGTTCGATAAAACCTGCCACCACAATGATCAATATCCCGTGCACAAACAATTGTGCCCAG
>JALWTJ010000094.1 GCA_027082895.1 Hyphomicrobiales bacterium
CCACGATTCCGACTGCGATCACGATCAGCATGGTCTGGGGCGCTGCCGGTTTCAGGGGGGGCTTGGCCAGATTGACGACCCGCACGTCGGGCAGAACTGCACCGGTTTCCGCACGCCCGGAAGCTTCACGGAACCGGGCGAGATAGGTTTGCAACAGATCGGACTGGGCGCGGGCCTCCCGCTCCAGTTCCTGCAACTTGACGTTGGCGGAAGCGGCCGAGGAGGCGGAAATCTTCAGGCGCGCCAGTTCCTCCTGCAGGGAGGCAACAAGCTGATCCTCGATATTGGCCTCTGCCATGATGGAATCGGCGACCGAACGCCCTTCCTTCTGGATCTGCTGGTCGATTTCCGCGATCTGGGCTGTCAGGGCGCGCAGGCGCGGATGATCGGGCAACAGGGTCGCGGCCAGTTGCGCCCGCTCCCCCTGCAGGCGGGCCTTGTCCTGGGACAGGCGCTGGATGATCACGGAGTTCTGCACTTCGGCCACCCCATCAATGGACTGACCGGAATCCAGCAGGTTCCGGATCAAAGTGGCACGGGAACGGGCAGCGTTGCGGCGTTCCTGGGCAGTTGTGATCTGGGTGGAGATGTTGGACATCTGCTGGTCAAGCAGCGAGGTGTTGTTGGCCCCGACGAACAGGTCATTTTCCACCCGGAAATTGGCGACGGCGGATTCGGCTTCAACCACCCGTGCCCGCAACTTGTCGATCTCGTCCTTGAGCCAGGCGGATGCATCGGCGGTATCGTTGATGGACAATTCGGCACGGCGGTTGACGTGGGTGTTGGCAATTTCATTGGCAATGCGGGCGGAAAGGTCGGGATCATGGGTGCGCACCAGAATGGAAATGACGCGGGAATCGCGTTCCTGCACCACGGTCACGGCCTTGCTCAACTTTTCCAGAACCCGCTGTTCAATGTCCCCGGAAACCGGGGCCGATCGCCCGAGCAAGGAAAACAGGGGGTCTAGGGGCGATGAAGATGTGCCGTTGAATTCGGGCACATCGGCAAGGTTGAGTGCGCGCACCACCTGCAACAGGGTATCGGAGGACTGGATGAGTTCCACCTGGGAGGACATGATGACCGCATCGGAGATAATGGGGCCACTGGCGCCGGTATCATTGGTGGCACGGGTAAAGGTATTGTCGCGCCTTTCCACCAGAATGGATGCGGAAGATTCATAGGTCTTGGGAACGAAGGAAAGCAGCACATAGGTCAGGGCGCACAGCAGCCCTGTCACCGCAAGGATGCGGATTTTCCTTTCCCAGACCCGTGCCAGCACCGACCGGATGTCGACAGGCATGTTCTCGATTTCCGCATAGCCAGACATGGCCAACCTCGCTTTCCGGCAACAGTGTGACCTGCCTTTTACGGGCAACGTGGTAAGTTTTCCGTTAATGGACATGCGCCGTTAACGGGAGGAAAACCGTACGGGTAAGGGGAAAATTAACCATAATCGTGCCTCATGGGGACCGGTTCATTGTTGAGATGGCGGCTTTCATGCGTTGGTTTTCCCTTCTTGTCTTCCTGTTTTCGCTGGCACTTTCAGGCTGCGCCATCAATTCGCGCCCGGCCACCTATGACGTGCTGAAGGAGGGGCCCTACCTGCTGGATACGGGCGATGTCCTGCGGGTCACCGTTTATGGCGAGCCGGAACTGACCACCACTTACCGCGTGGATGACAAGGGGGCCATCTCCCTGCCCCTGGTCGGCCCGATCAGCGTGCGCGGTATCTCCACGCAGGTGGCAGCGGCCCGCATCACCTCAGCCCTGGCCAATGGCTACATGCGCAACCCCAACGTTGCGGTGGAGGTGGCCACCTACCGGCCGTTCTTCATTCAGGGAGAAGTGACCACCAGCGGACAGTTCCCCTATGTCTACGGCATGACCGTGCGGGCTGCCATCAGTACCGCGGGCGGGTTCACCGATACGGCCAACCGAACCAAGGTTGTGGTGTACCGGCCCCAGGGAAGCAAGATGATCAAGGGCGAAGTCGGGCTTGATTTCCCCATCCGCCCAGGCGACACGATCGTGGTGCTGGAC
>JALWTJ010000095.1 GCA_027082895.1 Hyphomicrobiales bacterium
CGGCATGGGCTACCGCGTTGAGAAGGTGGGACTTGCCAAGGCCCACCGTCGAATGAATGTAGACGGGGTTGAAGGCCACCGAATTGTTGGCAGCGGCGCTTGCCACCTGCCGGGCCACGCCAAGAGCGATCTCGTTGGCCTGCCCGGGCACAAAATTGTCAAAGGTCATGCGCGGGTCGATACGGGAGCCTTCAAGGGTATCGCGGGAGCGGGCCGGGGAAGCGGAGCGAGGCCGGGCGTCCGCCTCGAAGGTGGGCGCAGACTCCCTGGCAGTCTTGCCGGTTTCGGCGGCCGGGGCCACAAGGGGACGCGCCTGACCATTGACACGCACGGTGAAATGCAGCCGCGTGATCGGGTCGGAATTGGCCCGGAAGGCATCCAGAATCACCTGGGAGTAATTGGACTGCACCCAGGAGCACAGAAACGGGGTGGGGGCAGAAATATGGGCTAGATCGCCAACGATTTCGGCCAGTTCGAGGCGGGAAAACCAGCTGGTGAATACCCGTTCGCCCACGGCGGCCCTGAGGCGGGCCTTCATCCGGTCCCAGTGCCGTGTCAACTCCTGAGAATGCAGGGTTCTGTCCGCCAGTTCCTGCACCTTTGAAACGTCCATCCCCGAAATGACTGTTGCATTGTCAGAAGAACCCGACTTTTCCCCGGAAACCGATTTGTTCATGTGGCCGCCCCAATTTGTGTTACCGGGTTCCAATGTACCCGGATGATGATTTTTCCATGCTCGTTCGTGCTTGCGCAGGCATCAGCATTTCGCCCACACATTACCCCCTGGAAAGAGCCGGACCGGTTTTCAGGCACAGCTCCGCCGGCACCTGCAAATCATGCTTCACAGGCTGAAACGATCAACGATCAATCGCCCTGAAGGGCAACAGACCACGACTTTCCAGGTTCAGTGTTTCTTTCGACGCCCCGCAATACTATCAAACCCGCCAAACGTCACAGGAACGCATGACGAAACTGCCAGCCGAAAAAGGCACCACCACCCGCAATGAAATTTCCCCTTCATCCGGTACCCGGTGGCAACATTCACGCGAAAAACGCTTGTTTTCCGGCGTTTTCGAGATGTCCCTTCATGCTGACGGGCCGATATTAGGTTGGGAAAATTTTTGGATCAACCAGCTAAAATCACTAAATGGGGCTTGACTCATCTCCCATTTTTTGAGGTCCGGAAAGAGGGTCTGGCAGGGAAAGAATTAAGCTGTTGAGACTCCGATAAGAATCAAAAACAGGGTCCGATTTCCCTCTTTCGGCAAAGCCAAAATTTATTTTTCCGGCGCGACAAACTGTCCCGCCGCGCATACCGGTCCTGTCTTACCGGTCACCCATGAATGCAAGGCCCGTTGCTGTCCCGGTAACATTGCGGTGATCCATGGAGGCAAAGGTGAACAGACAAAAAAATACCCGCCTCGGAAAGGCGGGCAAATGAATGCGTGAAACAGGAGCCGGCTCCCTTCCCCCGTCTGCTCCGGTTCCCCGGGGCTTGGGCCCTGCCGACAATATTGCCGGAAATTCTCCCGGCCAGGCAGACAGACAGACAGTCAGGCAGACAAACAGTCAGGCAGACATGGCCTTGATGCGCCGGCTGAGCCGGGAAACCTTCCGGGAAGCGGCATTGCGGTGCAGAATGCCCTTGGTGGCCGCACGCTGGATTTCGGGCTGGGCGGCGCGCAGGGCGGAAATGGCGTCTTCCTGCTTGCCCGAAGCAATGGCCTCTTCCACCTTGCGCAGATAGGTGCGCATTCTGGAGCGGCGCGACTTGTTGATCAGGGTGCGCGTTGCGATCTTGCGGACGGCTTTCTTTGCCGAGGGTGTATTGGCCATTCTCTGGTTTTTCCGTACCTTGGGGTTCTGTTGGTGCCTGTGGGGCGCGTGTCTTTTACCGGTTCGAGGCGCAGAACTCCACGATCACCGATGAAACGGAATTCATCGACATGTCGGGAACTGCGCAAAGCAAACAAAATCGGCGGCAAAAGTGCCGCCCGTCGGCGGGTTTATAGTCAGCCC
>JALWTJ010000096.1 GCA_027082895.1 Hyphomicrobiales bacterium
TCGTCGATGCTTGCAAAGCCGAGTTCGGCCATGATCTGGCGGGCTTCTTCGGCCACGAAAAAGAAATAGTTGATGATGTGTTCGGGCTTGCCGTTGAAGCGGCGGCGCAGGACCGGGTCCTGGGTGGCCACGCCCACCGGGCAGGTGTTCAGGTGGCATTTGCGCATCATGATGCAGCCCGCGGCAATCAGGGGTGCGGTGGCAAAGCCGAATTCATCGGCCCCCAGCAGGGCACCGATCACCACGTCGCGGCCGGTGCGGATGCCTCCGTCCACCTGCAGGGCAACCCGGGAACGCAAATTGTTCATGACCAGGGTCTGGTGGGTTTCGGCCAGTCCGATCTCCCAGGGGGAGCCGGCATGCTTGATGGAGGTGAGGGGAGAAGCCCCGGTTCCCCCGTCAAATCCGGAAATGGTGATGTGATCGGCGCGGGCCTTGGTGACCCCTGCTGCCACGGTTCCCACACCGACTTCGGAAACCAGCTTGACCGAAATGTCGGCCTTCGGGTTGACGTTTTTCAGGTCGTAGATCAGCTGGGCCAGATCCTCGATGGAATAGATGTCG
The DNA here is from genome assembly GCA_027082895.1 of Hyphomicrobiales bacterium. Classification (GTDB taxonomy): domain Bacteria; phylum Pseudomonadota; class Alphaproteobacteria; order Rhizobiales; family Devosiaceae; genus DROE01. The sequence continues at coordinate 565 of JALWTJ010000096.1, forward strand.
TGGTGGGGCGGGGGGGAAATCAGGCCGACTCCTTGCGTGGAATGGCGCACCTTGGCGATGACCGCATCCACCTTGTGGCCGGGTAACTGGCCGCCTTCTCCGGGCTTGGCGCCCTGGGCCATCTTGATCTGTATCATGTCGGCATTGACCAGATATTCGGCCGTTACTCCGAAACGCCCCGAGGCCACCTGCTTGATGGCCGAACGCATGGAGCGGCCATCCTTCATGGGCACGAACCGGTCCGGCTCCTCGCCCCCTTCCCCGGTGTTGGACTTGCCGCCAAGCTGGTTCATGGCGATGGCCATGGTGGTATGGGCTTCCCGGCTGATGGAGCCGAAGGACATGGCGCCGGTGGCAAAGCGTTTCACGATCTCTTTGGCCGGTTCCACCTTTTCAAGGGGAATGGGCTTGCGGCCGGTTTCGTCTGCCTTGCGCAGGCGGAACAGGGAACGGATGTTGAGCAGGCGTGCATCTTCATCGGAGATGGCGCGGGAAAAGGCTTCGTACTGTTCCCGGGAATTGCCCCTTACGGCGTGTTGCAGGTTGGAAACGGTTCCCGAGTTCCATGCATGGACCTCGCCGCGGGCGCGTACCGCATATTCGCCCCCGACCTCCAGGGAGCGGCGCAGGGAAAGCTTGGAGCCGAAGGCCCAGTTGTGCCGGCGGCAGGTTTCGTGGGAAATCTCGGCCAGGCCAGCCCCCTCGATCTGGCTGGCGGTGCCGGTGAAATACCGGTTGACGAATTTGCGGGACAGGCCCACCGCGTCAAAGATCTGGGCGCCGCAATAGGATTGATAGGTGGAAATGCCCATCTTGGACATGACCTTGAGCAGGCCCTTGCCCACTGCCTTGATGTAGCGCTGGACCACTTCCTTTTCGTCCACCTCGGGGGGCAGTTTGCCTTCGGCCTGCATGGCGGAGAGGGTTTCAAAGGCCAGATAGGGGTTGATGGCTTCGGCGCCATAACCGGCGAGTACGGCAAAGTGCTGCACTTCGCGGGCCTCGCCCGTTTCCACCACGAGGCCGGAGGCCGTCCTCAGCCCTTTCCGGATAAGGTGGTGATGCACGGCGGCGGTGGCCAGCAGGGCCGGGATGGCGATGCGGTCGGCCGAGACCAGCCGGTCGGACAGGATGATGATGTTCTGGCCGTCCCGGACATGATGTTCAGCAATGTCGCACAATTCGGTCAGGGCCGTTTCCATGCCCTTGGCGCCCCTCTTGACGTCATAAGTGATGTCCAGGGTGACCGTGCGGAACTGGTTGTCGGCAATGTCGCCGATGGTGCGGATCTTTTCCAGGTCCTCGTTGGTCAGGATGGGCTGGCGTACTTCCAGGCGCTTGACCCGGGACAGGCCCTTCAGGTCGAACAGGTTGGGCCGCGGTCCGATGAAGGACACAAGACTCATCACCGATTCTTCGCGGATCGGGTCGATGGGCGGATTGGTGACCTGGG
>JALWTJ010000097.1 GCA_027082895.1 Hyphomicrobiales bacterium
CATCAAACCCCAGCAGGGGAAGAATGACCATATCAGGTAGACGTTCGGGCGCATCCGGTCGGGGTTGCAGGGTAGCGAACGGCCCCTTCACAAGTTCCTTCTCCCCCTCAAATCGCAGAAAGCGCAGCGGCCGTCCATCCCCCACGATGCGCGGCAGGACCACCTCCTGCCCCCGCGCTACCAGCCCTGCAATGATGCCCCGGCAATCCAGTTCGTCCCCCATCGGCCAGTAAAGCGCCACGACAGGAGAACCCGCGAACAGGTCACTTTGCAGGAAATGATGCGTCGCCCGCGCCGATTTATGCCGCCGTTGACGCGCCGTCAGACCAGCACGCAACCCCCGCAATTCACGGCGCTGCGCCCTCTTGCTTTCGGCAATGTCATCGGAAAATGATCGGGACACGCAACAGACCCTGCCAGCGGCAAAACAAAAAAGGATGCCGCCACGGCCGTGGGATCGCTGATCCTTGGGAACCTACAAAAGTAGGTGGGCACCGTATATCCAGACCCACGAGCCTGGTCAGGGACAGCTCCCTTAAGGAACGTAAGGCCCCAAGAGTAAAGATCCGGCACGAACCGGGCAGCAGCCCCCATATAGGTGCTATTGCTCCGCTTGGCAAAGCCAAACCGTTCCCGGCCGCATGCCAATTGCCATTTCCTGCCCGCGCCGTGCCTATTTCCCGGTGGCCGTTTCGTCGATCACCACCGCAACCGCCTCGATCTTGCGCGCCGTTTCAGCCATGTTCTTGGTAAAACGCGCCGCCAGCGCACGGGCCCGGGATTCCACCAGCGCCTTTTCCTGCACCACCTGATCCACTTCCCCCCGCAACTGCTCGATCCGGCGTTTGGCCTCAGCCAACTCGTCCAGCACCGCAATACCGGCCATCACCGTCAACCGGTTGTCGCCGATCTCGCCGAACGATCCCTTGAACTGCTCCACATGCGCATTGAATTCCCTGGCAAGGGTCGCCAGATGCTCTTCCTGGCCATCCTCGCACGCCATGCGGAACTTGCGGCCATTTATTTCGACATTCACTTCAGGCATGACGTATCAGGCCTCGCTTTCCTGTTCCAGAACCGAATTGACTTCCTCCATGGCCGTCACCAGCCGCCGCGAAACGTCTGCTGCCGCCTTGTCCAGCTTCTTGGTCTTGCCCGTGACCCGCCCCAGTTCCTGGGCCAGTGCCGCCCGGTCCTTTTCCAGTTGCGCCACATCCGCTTCGATCCGCGAAATCGAGCGTATCCTTCCATTAAGAGACCGCAGACTGGCATCCAGCGTGTTCAGGGCCTGCTCCACCCTCAGAACCGCCACCTCGTAGGCCTGTTCATCCATGAAATCCTCGGCCCGGCTTTCTTTACTCTCCCCGCCCATTCATCAACCTCCGCACTGGTGATACTGATTCGCCGCCCCTTCCAATTGATGCGCAAATCCACACCCCTTTGCAACCGCCCGCTCCACGCCAAATGAGACGAGCAAAGTTCACCTCGTGAATTGACAGTTTTTTGCCTGCCCGGTAAGTCTCTCCGGCATCGCCCGATCAGGGGACCATGGCGACGAACCGGGCCGGAAACGTCCCGCACCCGGCACGAGCAGGGTTCCTGATTGCCCGTACCTGTTGACCCGGATCTTGTCGAGGGAACCCGCCACATCGCCTCCCCGGCCCAAACGTCAGAGAATTGATATCCCCCATGCCCAATTCCGCCAAACACACCGCCATGGCAAATGCCATCCGAATTCTTTCCCTGGACAGCGTGGAACGCGCCAGAAGCGGCCATCTCGGCCTGCCCCTGGGTGCCGCCGACATTGCTACGGTCCTGTTTTCCAAGATCCTCAAGTTCGACCCCAAGCAACCCGACTGGGCCGACCGGGACCGTTTTGTCCTGTCCGCTGGCCATGGCTCCATGCTGCTCTATTCATGTCTGCATCTGCTGGGCTATGAGGACTGCACGCTGGAGGAGCTGAAAAATTTCCGCCAGTTGGGCGCCAGGACGGCAGGCCATCCCGAATATGGCCACCTGTCCGGGGTCGAGACCACAACCGGTCCGCTGGGGCAGGGAATTGCCAATGCCGTGGGCATGGCCATCGCCGAAGCCCGCCTGCGCGCCGAATTCGGCAGCGCCTACATGGATCACTATACCTACGCCCTTGTTGGTGACGGCTGCCTGATGGAAGGCATTTCCCACGAAGCGGGCGCCCTTGCCGGGCACCTCAAGCTCAACCGCCTGATCGTGCTGTGGGACAATAACGACATCACCATCGACGGCCACGTCTCCCTGGCCGACAGCACCGACCAGATTGCCCGCTTCAAATCCTATGGCTGGGACACCATGTCCATAGACGGTCACGACGCCAAGGCCATACTGGATGCCCTCAAGACCGCCCGCAAGAACAAGAAACCCACCTTCATTGCCTGCAAGACCACTGCCGGCTTTGGCGCGCCCACCCGCGCCGGAGAAGCCAAGGCCCATGGCGGCCCCTATGGCGAAGAGGAAGCCGCAGGCATCCGCGCCAATCTGGGCTGGACCCATGCCCCTTACGAAATCCCCGAAGAGATCATTGACGACTGGCGGCTTGCCGGACTGCGCTCCACCAAGACCCGGGTCGAATGGGAAGCTTCCCTCGAAGCGAAAAGCGATGACACGGCAATGGAGTTCCGGCGGCGCATGTCCGGTGACCTGCCCAACAGGTTTTCCGACCTGTTCGCCGAGCTCAAGGCCACCCTTGCCCAGGATCCCCCGAAGGTGGCCACCCGCAAGGCATCCCAGATCGTTCTGGAAGCCATCAATCCCCACCTGCCCGAAACCATGGGCGGCTCGGCGGACCTGGCCGGATCCAACCTGACCCGGACAAAAGACATGGCGGATTTCACCGCTACCGACCCCAAGGGACGCTTCATCAATTACGGCATCCGCGAACATGCCATGGCCGCCATCATGAACGGCATTGCCCTGCACGGGGGCATCATCCCCTATTCCGGCGGTTTCTTCATCTTTTCAGACTATTGCCGCCCCTCCATCCGGCTGGCCGCCCTCATGGGTGTACGGGCCATTCATGTTCTCACCCATGATTCCATCGGGGTGGGCGAAGATGGTCCCACCCACCAGCCCGTGGAACATCTGGCCTCGTTCCGCGCCATGCCCGGCATCAAGGTCTACCGGCCCGCTGACGCCATGGAAACCGCCGAATGCTGGCAACTGGCCCTTGAAGAACGCCACGCCCCCTCCATTCTCGCCCTGACGCGACAGGGAACGCCCCCCGTGCGCACCGAAATGAACGATGAAAACCTGTGTGCCCGCGGCGCTTACACCCTGAAGGGCGACGACAACGCCACCGCAGTCATCTTTGCCACCGGCTCCGAAGTGGCCCTGGCCCTTGAAGCCGCATCCATGCTGGAAAAGGAAGACATCTCGACCCGTGTCGTGTCCGTCCCCTGCCTTGAGCTGTTCGAAAGACAGGATGTTGCCTACCAGTTGGAAATCAAGGGAACCCCCAGGGCCCGCGTGGTAGTGGAAGCCGGCGTCTCCAATGGCTGGCACCGCCTGCTGGGGGATGGCGGCAAGTTCGTGGGCATGCACAGCTTTGGTGCCAGCGCCCCCGCTGCGGACCTGTTTGCCCATTTCAACATCACCGCCCAGGCTGTCTATCAGGCGGTAAAGGACCAGTTGTAGACGGAAAACCGATCCCCGACCCGCCCGCACCTTTTCCGGGCCGACAGGATACAAGACAACACGATCAACGACGTACCAAGGAGAAAACGAATGGTTACCCGCGTCGCAATCAACGGATTTGGCCGTATCGGCCGCAATATCTTGCGTGCCATCATTGAATCGGGCCGCACCGACATCAAGGTGGTAGCCATCAACGATCTGGGACCGGTGGAAACCAATGCCCACCTGATGCGCTATGACAGCGTACATGGCAGGTTTGCCGGCAAGGTGGTGGTTGACGGCGACACCATGGACGTGGGCCAGGGACCGATCCGGGTGACCGCCATCCGTGACCCGAAAGAGTTGCCCTACAAGGAACTGGACGTGGACATTGCCATGGAATGCACCGGCATATTCCGCTCCCGCGAAAAGGCGCAGTGGCTGCTCGATGCCGGTGCCAAGCGGGTCCTGATTTCCGCCCCCGGTGAAAATTCCGACATCACCGTTGTCTACGGGGTCAACCACACGGACATCACCGCCGACCACAAGGTGATCTCCAACGGATCATGCACCACCAATTGCCTGGCGCCCCTGGCCAAGGTGCTCCACGAATCCATGGGCATCACCAAGGGCTTCATGACCACCGTTCACGCCTACACCGGCGACCAGCCCACCCTGGACCGGATGCACAAGGATCTGTACCGCGCCCGCGCCGCCGCCATGTCCATGATCCCCACTTCCACCGGCGCCGCCCGCGCCCTCGGCCTGGTGCTGCCCGAACTGGACGGCGTGCTGGACGGCTCCTCAATCCGCGTTCCCACCCCCAACGTGTCCGTGGTTGACCTGACCTTCCTTGCCGGGCGCGATACCACCGCCGAGGAAGTCAACGAGGTTGTGCGCGCCGCCGCTGCCGGTCCCCTGAAGGGCGTTCTGGACTACGACGATGAAGCCAAGGTCTCCATCGACTTCAACCACGACCCCCATTCCTCCAACTTCGCCGCCCAGCAGACCAAGGTCACCATGGGCAATCTGGTGCGCGTGGTCAGCTGGTACGACAATGAATGGGGCTTTTCCAACCGCATGTCCGACGTGGCCGTTCACATGGCCGGAACCATCTGAACACCCAAGGGACATGCCGGGAAAAACCGGGACCATTCAGCCAGCACACGAGGGACAGCACATCATGGGCCATTTCAAGACACTCAAGGACCTGTCACTTGACCACAAGAACGTGCTGGTGCGCGTCGACCTCAACGTGCCGGTGGCCGATGGCAAGGTCACCGACGCTACCCGGATCGAACGCATCGTGCCCACCCTGCGCGAGATCACCAAATATGGTGGCAAGGCCATCCTTCTGGCCCATTTCGGGCGCCCCGGGGGAAAGGTTGATCCCGCCTTCTCCCTTGAGGTGGTGGTACCGGAACTGGAAAGGCTCTCCAATCGGACCGTCACGTTTGTCGATACCGACTGGAACGATGTCACCAGCGCCAAGGAAGCGATTACCAGGGCCGCGCCCGGCTCGGTAATCGTGATGCAGAACACCCGTTTTCATCCCGGCGAAACCAGGAATGACCCCGAACTGGCCGCCCGCATGGCCGAACTGGGGGACTGCTATGTCAACGATGCCTTTTCCGCCGCCCACCGGGCCCATGCCTCCACCAGCGCCATTGCCCGCCTTCTGCCCGCCGCGGCGGGGCTGGCCATGGAAGCCGAACTCACGGCCCTTGAGAAAGGGCTGAGCACCCCGAAACGCCCCGTGATTTCCCTCGTTGGCGGCGCCAAGGTTTCCACCAAGATCGACCTGCTGGAAAACCTGCTGCCCAAGGTCGAAGCCCTGGTCATTGGCGGAGCCATGGCCAACACCTTCCTGGCCGCCTCGGGCCTGCCCGTGGGAAAGTCCCTGTGCGAACACGATCTGAAGGAAACGGCAAGTCGCATCATGGACCGGGCCGTTGAAGAAAACTGCGCCATCCTTCTGCCGGTGGACGCAACGGTAGCCTTCCGCTTTGAAGCCAATGCACCCCACAGACTCTACGGGGTGGACGCCATTGATCCCGATGGCATGATCCTTGATGTCGGCCCCTCCTCCATCGAGCGCATCAAGGGCGCCATCGACGAAGCCGCCACCATGATCTGGAACGGACCGCTGGGAGCATTCGAACTTCCCCCCTTCGACCGGGGAACCAACGAGGTAGCCCGCCATGTGGCCGAACGCACCCGGCAGGGCAAGCTGATTTCCATCGCCGGTGGCGGTGATACCGTGGCCGCCCTTGCCAATGCGGGCGTCAAGGACGATTTCACCTATGTATCGACCGCCGGTGGCGCCTTTCTTGAATGGATGGAAGGCAAGACCCTGCCCGGCGTCAGTGCGCTGATGACGGATTGACCAGCTCCCACCCGCCGGCACGCCCCCATGGCACCGAAAAAAATTCCCGGCACCGGCCAGCAGCGTCCCTGATTATGACAAAATTGCCCGCCAATGGGGGGCCATCTCCTGTTGAACGAGGAAGAGCAACACCTGCCGTGCAAATTCTGCTCACCACGCCATCGCCCGCCCTGCCCGCCGGGTTTGTCGATCTGCTTCAGGCCGTGCTGGAAACCGGCCTGGTTTCCGCCCTGCTTGTGTCCCGCCCGGCAGACATGCCCGAAAACGGGCCCGGCGCCCCTCTTCAACAATATCAGGACGACATCGTCGCCCTTGCACCCCTGACCCGCGCCGCCAATTGTGCCCTTCTGCTTCAGGATGCCCCCGGACTGGTCCGCCCCCTGGGCGCCGACGGTGTCTGCATGAACACCGGCGACATGGCATCTTCCGCAACGCCCTTCGCCGATGCCCTTGAAACGCTCAAGCCCGACTTCATCGTCGGTGCCATGGCTCTTCAGACCCGCCATGGCGCCATGCTGGCCGGAGAATCCGGTGCCGATTTCATCTGTTTCGGCTCCCCTTCGGCTGCCCCCGACCCCGAAACCATCCGCATGAGCCAATGGTGGAGCAAGCTGTTCGAAGTCCCCGCCACCCTGTTTGATCCGCTGACTCCGGTGGAAAAGCTGCAGGAATTTCATTGCGAATTCCTCGGACTGGGCCCCAATGTCTGGCAGGCCCCCCAAGGCCCGGCCCAGGCCCTGAGCACCTTGCACCAACGCTGCCCCGTACCCCTGACGGGACCGCAATGATACATCGCTTCCGCTCCATCATGATCCTGTCCATTGCACGGCTCACCAGTGTGCTGGCAGCCTTTATGCGCACTGGAACCATCTGGCTTGCCCTGCTCGTTACGCTGCCTCCGGCCACACTGGCCCAGACAGCTTCCCCCACACCCGCACCGACACCGGCACCCGCCGCGCCTGCTTCCCCCGCACCCGCACCAACACCCGCACCGGCACCGCAGATCCCCCTTCCTGCTGCCGACACCACGACGGCGGAAGACATTTCAAATGAAATATTCGGCCCCCGCCGTCCGGTGGACGAAGCCTATGGCGCCTTCCAACGCGGCTATTATCTGACCGCACTGGCATTGGCACTGGAGCGGGCCGAAAAGAACGATGCCGCCGCCCAGACCCTGATCGCCACCATCTATGCCAACGGCCTGGGCGTTGCCGAAAACCCGGCTCTGGCATCCTCATGGTATGCGATCGCAGCCCAAAATGGTGACCCGGCAGCCATGTTTCAGCTGGCCCTGCTCTATCAGAACGGCCGCGGTGTTCCCCGAAACCGTGAAAAGGCCGCCGAACTGTTCAAGCAGGCCGCCGACAAGGGATACCGCGAAGCCATCTACAATCTGGCCCTGCTGCATGTGGAAGGAATCTACGCCCCCCCCGACCTGTCCCGGGCCGTCGAACTGATGAAAAAGGCCGCCGACATGGGACTGGCCGAAGCCCACTACGATTACGGCCTGATGCTGATCGACGGGGCCGGAACCGTCCCCGATCCCGTTGAAGGGGCCCGCCAGATCGGCATTGCCGCCCGGCTGGGCAATATCGACGCGCAAGTGGAATTTGCCACCCTGCTCTACCTGGGCAAGGCCATCCCCCGGGACAGAACCCGGGCCGTCTACTGGTACCGAAGGGCCGCCGAAGCGGGAAGCGCCGTTGCCCAGAACCGGCTCGCCAAGCTGCTGGCCGTGGGCGAAGGGGTCAATATCGACCTTCAGACCGCCGCCATGTGGCGGGCCCTGGCCCGCCGTCAGGGTCTGAACGATCCGCAACTGGACGATCTGCTGGTTTCCATCACCCCCCAGGACCTGCAACGTGCCGAACTCCGTGCCCGCTTCTGGCCCGGCGAACCCTCTGACGAATATCTGACGCGGATCATCCAGGACCGGAACGAAGGCAAGCTGACCGCCCCCCAGCCCCTGCCAACGGTGATGAACAATCCAGCCGCAGACGATACAACCGCTGACAATCCGGCCGCTGACGCTCCCGCCACCGACGATCCCTCGCCCCCCCCGATGCCGGCCGCCGCCAACCCTGCCACCTGACATTCGGCCCCGCAGGCCCCTGCCCGGACAGGCCCCTTTGCATCCCCCCGGAACACCCC
>JALWTJ010000098.1 GCA_027082895.1 Hyphomicrobiales bacterium
CACATGGACTAGGCTGGGGCTTACCTAAGGTCAGGTTTGAGTTTGAGAGTAATATGACCGTACAGATGCGTCCACGAGTTAAGTATGTCATCGGCCCGGACGGGTCCCCCCTTACCATTGCCGATCTGCCCCCTCCCACCACCCGCCGCTGGGTCATTCGCCGCAAGGCGGAGGTGGTCGCCGCGGTACGCGGAGGTTTGCTGTCCCTGGACGAAGCCTGCTCACGCTATGCGCTGAGCGTGGATGAATTCCTCAACTGGCAGGCTGCCATCGACAAGCACGGCCTGGCCGGCCTGCGCACCACCTGGATCCAGCACTACCGGGACAACTGATCCCTCCTTTCCTCCAAAGTACTTACTTGCCTGCCAATCCGCCGGAACACCGGCGGATTTCGGCATGGAAAGACCCGGCATGTACATGCAAGGGGATTATCCGCCCATCTGAACCATTTCAGCCACCTGCATCGTGCCCCCCAGTTCCAGAAACGGATCAGCCCCGGCAATTTTCAGTGCCTCATCCATGTCGGCGACCCGAATAACGGCAAACCCGCTGATCGCATCGGCCCCCTTGGCCTCGACACCCCCGGTACTGGTTAGGCTCCGGTTCCCTTTAAGAGGCTGACCGGCGCTGACCACCTGATCCCCCAGCCCCTTGATCCAGGCCATCCACTTTTCCCGATGGGCCTTGCCCTGCTCCGGTGTCATGGCCCCCATGTCGGCCCCTCCCTGATACATCAGAATGAATTCGGCCATCTTTTTCCCTCCTGTTGCCCGGCAACAGAACAGCAAAACTCCGGGCCAATCAATCAGAACCGTCAAAACCGGGTCGCCAATCAGCACTGGCACCTCTTAAGTCTCGTTTCGCAAATCAGTATCCGCCAACAGCAAACGGAAATTTATCCCATGGATTTCAGAATTCGCGGTCTTTCGGCCGCCCCCTTCACCCAATATTACGGCTTGTCCCAGAGCGCTTTGGCGGCCCACAACATCATCCGGTACCATTGTGACCAGCACCCCGGTTTTCCCGATCGCATCGAACTGAGAGACGCGCTCCCCGGCGAAACCCTGTTACTGCTCAATCATGTCTGCCAGCCTGCCCAAACCCCCTATCGGGCCAGTCACGCCATTTTCGTCAGGGAAGGCGCAACCAGAACATGGGACAGGATCAACACCATCCCACCGGTGATGAAAAACCGCATCATGTCCCTGCGGGCCTTTGATTCAAACGGCATGATGCTGGATGCCGATATAGCCGAAGGAGAAACGGAAATCCGCAAAACCATAAATAGGTTCTTTAATCAGGAATTGGTCAACACGATTCACGCCCACAACGCCAAACAGGGATGCTTTGCCGCCTCCATTCTGCGTCTGCCAACATGAGTGGGGACCGTACGCCTGCGGATGACACGGATGGACAAGACGGCAGGATACCACTCCAGTCGGCTTCATCAGATTCCTGCCAGAATATCCTTCACAGACATCCCGGCTTTCATCATCTCCAGAACCCGGCACGCAGCCATGGCATAAAGGGGCCGCTCATGGGTCCCGGCCTGACGGCGCCATTCCCGACTCGAAGCGGGCAAATCTCCTTCCAGCTCAATTCTGCAGTTCAACTGACCACGTGCATCCCTCTCAAGGTAACGATCATCACGAGAGACAATGACGGCAATACCTTCGTCCAGCCATGCCGGAAGCGCTCCGGTGGCGAGCTTTAACAGGCCGACCCTGCCATGCAGTTCTATATGGGAAAGTTCGTGGGAAAGAACGGTTGCATTGCGCCCGGCAGGAGAAACCAGAACGAAACTGCTCCCAAACGCCCTGGCCTTTCCGCCTCCCCCGGCCAGACGGGATTCACATCTGGCCGATGAACAAATCAGAAGTGCCGGTTCCTGTTCCAGGTGCCCGTAAAAGTCTTTTACCCGTTTTCGGGCATCGGCCACCACCTGGCGAATCTGACAGACCTGCTCCCCATTCATCTGCTGATCAACAAATATTCGCTCCCCAACCGGCTTGAGA
>JALWTJ010000099.1 GCA_027082895.1 Hyphomicrobiales bacterium
AGCCGGGTAACCATGTCGTCGGTCAATGCGTCCTGGGCGGAGCCGATCAGCCGGGCAAGGTGCACCAGATTTTCCAGATCGCCATTGGCCACCAGTTCATCCACCAGCGCCTCGGCGCGTGACCGCGCTTCGTCCGGTGGCGATGTCTTTGCTGTCTTTGCCATGATCTCGCGCTCCTCAAAGAAGTCCGCGCGCCGAGGCCCAGTACAGCTGATTGTAGGCCATCTTGAACCAGTGAACAGCCTTGTTCGGCGCTTTGGGGGCAGGCGGATTGTTGTAATCGAACATGGCATAGGTGGCCCGTTCCTTGCCCGCTTCGATGAAGCAGAACACCTTGCCGTCATAGTCGCGTACCGTCGTGCCGAACTTGATCAGCGCAGCCAGGTTTTCGGCAACGGTTTCCGCCTCGAAATGGGCGGTGGAACCGGCCTTTGAGATCGGCAGGTTGGTGGTATCGCCAACGATATAGACATTGTCGCGCCCCTCCATCAGCAGGCTGTGCCTGTCCGTGGGGATGAAGCCGTTGCCCCCCAGCTTGTTCTTTTCGATCACTTCCATGCCCCGGTGCGGGGGAACAGCCACCAGAAGTTCCGCATCAACCGTTTCGCCTTCTTCCGAATGCACGATCTTGTTGCCGTCCACTTCCTTCATGTTGAACAGGGTGGTGGTGTTGATGCCCAGCTTGGCAAATTCACCGGTGGCCCATTCGGCAACCGGGGCCAGCGCGTGAATCCGGCCGATGGGATAGGTGTACTGGAACTGAACCTTGTCCGCGATGCCCTTTTCCTTGAAATAGTCATGCAGGACAAAGGTGACTTCCAGCGGGATCATCGGGCACTTGTGGGGAACACCAACCACGATGCCCACCGTGCCGCCCTTGAAGTCGCGCACCTGACGCAGCATTTCCAGCGCCGCGGCTTCCGAATAGCAGTTGACCGAATTCTCGGCCAGCCCCGGAATGGTTTCGGGTGCTGCCCGTGACCCGGTCGCAATGACCAGCTGGTCGTAGCCATGGGTCTTGCCCGACTTGGTGACCACCTGATTGTTGTCCAGGTCGAACGTTTCCACCGGGTCCACATGGAATTCGATTTCCGGTTCCAGAAGGCTGCGCTGATCCCGGTACAGTTCATCGGGGGCCAGGCGTCCGATCGACGTATAAAGCAGTCCGGGCTGGTACATGTGCCGCTCCGACGCCGACAGCATCGTGATCTGGGCCTTGCCCGAACGAAGCTCGCGCTCCAGCCGCCGGGCAAGATTGTTGGCCACGATCGTGCCCCCCATGCCTCCGCCAACGATCAAAATCTTCATCTTGCAATCCTCCTGTTGCCTTGCTGTATGCGTGTTGCGTTGACGGGCCTCGTTTGTTTCCTGATCTCTTAAGCGGACCATTGGTGTCCGTCATTTGCCTGTAGTGAACTCCCCGAATGCATGTCCGTTTCGCAAAAAGAGCCGGCGGACCCGGGAGCCATTTCCCTTTTCGGGTCTGCCGGGTCTATTTTGCCTTGCGCACCACGATGTGCCAGACATCGCCCTCCTGCGTTGTTTCCACCATTTCGTGGCCCACCTTGTTGATCCATTCGGGCACGTCGCTGACCGAACCTTCATCGGTGGACAGAACCTCAAGTTCGTCCCCGACTTCGATCTGCTTCATTCCCGCGATAAGTTCCATCAACGGCCCCGGGCAATAGGTTCCGCGGGCATCAATGATCTTGCGTTCGGACATGGCAATTCCCTTTGTTCAGAAGCTCCAGCACTGGCCACCTTCGGCCTCGCTGAGAAACTTTGTCAATCCCATCGGCTCCGCCACGCAGGGCAGCAACGCCTCTTTCTTGATTTCCATCACGTCCATGGCCATGGAACAGGCATAGATGCGTGCGTCCCCCAATTCGACCGCGCTGTCGAACAGATCGAGGAAGGGGGGCAGGTTCTTTTCTTCCATAAGAGCGCCAAAGGCCCCTTCGTTGGTCAGGGCCGGTGCCCCCTCCTTGAGAAAATGGGGCAGGGCATTCATGGACAGGAACACCAGCACATCAAACCCGCTCACCGCCGCAACCGATGCCGCCATGGCGGCAAACTGGAGCTTTTCGCGATCGCCTGAAAGAACCGTGATACTGACTTTTGACACTGCTTGACCTCCCCGGATTTATTTGCCCGCAGCACCTTGCCGGTGCATCCCGGGACAGAACCAGACCTGCGTTTTTGCGTGCCGGACAGGGAAAAGAAACATTGCGGCCCACCAGCCGGTGCCCCATCATTTCCCCTGACATATGCCCGCAGTCGAGTTTTCACTTTCCTGTTGCTGCACGGATCGCTATCATGAAATGAGACTGTTGTCCATAATTTGACGTACCACGTCATGAGATCATTATTCACGAGGTGATACATCATGCATTTTGAACGTTTGATTGCCCTGCTGGAACTGATAGCGGCGGCGGGCAGGCCCGTATCCGTGGCCGAGTTGCAGCGCGCCACCAACCTGCCGCGTCCCACCTGCTACCGCCTGTTGCAGACCCTGGTTCAGCATCGCCTGATCGTGGCACCAAATGATGATGGGCGCTACCTGATTGGCGACCGGCTGATTCGCATTGCGCTGCTTGGCACCTCGGATGCGGACATCTGTCAGGCGGCAGCGCCCGTTCTGCGCAAGGCGGCCGCGCAACTGGGGGACAGCGTGTTCCTGTCCCGGCTGCGCCGGGGCGAAGTCGAGATCATTCACGTCGAACCCCCCGATGATCCTTCCCGCCCCTATATTCACCCCGGCCTGGGCCGTCGGCCGCTGCATGCCTGCTCCTGTGCCAAGGCCATCGCCGCCTTTGCCGAACCGGCCTTTCAGCAGCAATTGCTCAATGACGACCTGGCCCGGTTCACCGAGCACACCAAGACCCGCCCCGACGATATCCGCACTGAACTGGACGCCATCGTCCGGAAGGGCTACGCGGAATGCAATCAGGAGATTGAAACCGGTATCGCCAGCGTTGCCGCTCCGGTGCGGCTGGGCAATGTGGGGGTGACCTTTTCGGTTGGGGCCACGGGTTCTGCCCGCAAGTTTTCGACGCATTACCGCGAAAGGATCGGCAAGAGGCTGACGGAAATTTCCGAGGAGGTGAGCGGCGCCATCCAGCTGTGCAATCTGGTCGAAGCCTGAGCGCATATCCGCTCCCGCACCCTTGGTCCGCCACCTGGTTCTGCCAACGGGCCCTGCCATCCGGTTGGGTGGCCGGCTGTTCCCCGTCGGGCGGATTGGCTCTTCCATTTGTCCGTGCACCTGTTAAACATCCGCCCTGCATCAACGTCAGGAAGCGCAGACATGCCGTTTGACCCGGAACAGATTCACGCCGTTGTCTTTGACATGGATGGGGTATTGCTGGATTCGGAGACCCTTTACCGCAAGTTTGCCTTCCAGACCGCCCGGGAACTGGGCTTCACCATTCCCGAGAAGTTGCACCTGGCCACAATCGGCCTGACCGGTGCGGCCGGGGAGGAACTGATCCGGGCGGAACTGGGGGAACATTTTCCTTACGAGGAATTCGATCATGTCTGGCGCGGCCGGGTCGCCGCCGCCATGATGGAGCATGTGCCCCTCAAGCCGGGCGTGCATGAACTTCTGGGCACGCTGCAGGGACTGGACATTCCCGCCGCCATAGCGACCTCGTCGAACCATGGGGCGGCCCATCACCATCTGAGCCGTGCCGATATCATTGCCCATTTCGATGTGCTGGTGACCGGGGACGACGTGGACAATTCCAAACCGCATCCCGAGCCCTTTCTTCTGGCGGCGGAACGCCTGGAAGTGGAGCCGGAGAACTGCCTTGCGCTGGAGGATTCCTATAATGGCATCCGCGCTGCCTTTGCCGCGGGCATGCAGGCGGTCATGGTGCCCGACCTGCTGCCCCCCACCGATGAAATGAAGCGGATCGCCAGCGCCATCGTTCCGGACCTGCACGCCATCCGCAACCGTTTCGAAGCGGGATAGACGCACACCTGCGGTCCTTCCTTTCACTGGTCCGCCGGTGCCCCGGTTTCAGGCACCCTGCGCGTCATCCTGTTCCGTCACGAAGCGGATGGGCGACTGCCTGTTCCGGTTGACACTGAGTGAAAACACGTCCGGGCGCGCATAATGGCCGCTCACATCGAACTTGCGTCGCGAGGCGCGTGCGTCTTCCGGCGCGATGTCCGTGTAAAGGATGCCCTTTTGCTCGTGCATCGGGCCCGCATGAACGCCGCCAAAGGGCTTGTAGACCACCGCGTCGCCCGGGTTGATCCACTTCTCGCCACCGGCAAACAATTCGTCGAAATGGGGAATGTCCGGCGGAATGTCGGACATTTCCAGTGCCGTTGCACAACCGATCACCCAGCAGCCGCCCTCCCGTGCAATGTGCTGCATCGTGGCCAGCCATGTGGCCCCGCTGTCCCATGTCGGGGCAACGTAGATGTCGATATCCTGCGCATAGAGGGAAAAACGTGCCAATGGCATGTAGTTTTCCCAGCACAGCAGGGCACCGACCCGGCCCACGGCCGTATCCACCACGTTCAGGCCCGACCCGTCACCAAATCCCCACACCATCCGTTCCGGATTGGTGGGCATCAGTTTGCGGTGGTTGTTGACGATCCTTCCGTCCGCATCGATGGTGATGCAGGCATTGAACAGGGTGCTGCCGCTGACGGTACCATCCACTTCCTGGTAGCCGGCAACCACGACCACGCCATGTTCGCGGGCTGCTTCCTGCAGGGGGGACATCTGCCCCCGTGACAGATCGATGGAGTTTGCCTGCAGGCGGGCAAACAGATCGTCGGTCGTGCCCATGCCCGCCCCCGGCAGTAGCCGCCACACAAAGGTCGGATAGCCGGGAAACCATGCTTCGGGGAACACCACCATCCGGCTACCCTCATGTGCGGCCTCCTCGACAAGCGCGACCGCCCGTTCCATGGATTTTTCAAGGTTGAGATAGACGGGGGGCTGCTGGATTACACCAATCTTGATCATGGTACCTTCCTTTCCGGGAAAAAACGGGATTTCCTGAGCTTACCTGGTGGCCGCCGCCACCAGCATTTCGCACGGGCCCTCGAAATGGCCGTCCACCTCGAAAGCGCCAAGGGCGTCCTCGATTTCTGCCCAGGCGGCATCCTGTTCCGTTTCGGACAGACCGCTGAGCATCTGGTGCAGAGCTCCGAAGCTTTCCTGCTCGAACTGCAGGCATTCAAGAGCCGAATCGAGTCGCACGGGGGCGGAGACGGTTTCGATCTGTATGTCGTGGAACCCCGCATCCGTGAGGCGTTGCGCCAGAACGTCCGGGTCGCCAAGGCTGAACGGGCCGGGCTGCCCGGGCGCGGGGGCCGGAAGGCCGGCGCGGCGCCGGATGATGCTGACGGGAACGGAGAAGAAACCGTTCATTTCCGCCCGGCCATAGGTGATGGCGCCGACCTTTCCACCGTCGCGCAATTGCGTGTGCATGCCCTTGAGCGCCTTTACCTGGTCGGGGAAATAGATCAGCCCGACCCGCGAGATCACCGCATCAAACGGTTCCGCGTCGATTTCGGACAGATTTTCCCCATCCTTGACCAGCGTTTCCACATGGTCCAGCCGGGCCATGCGGGCATTGCGTGCCGTGAACTTGAGAATTTCGGGTGAAAGGTCCGTTGCCAGAACGTAACCGGTCGGTCCGGTGCGCCGTGCGGTGGCAATCGTCTGTTCGCCGGCTCCGGCGGCAACATCCAGCACGCGGCTGCCGGTGGTGACGCCGGTCATGTCCAGCATCATTTCGGTGCACGGCCCGAGCCAGCGCCCCAGCAGGGGGGACCAGCGATCCCAGGCTGCCGACGCTTCGTCCCACTGGCGCCGGGTCGTTTCCTTGAATTTCTGCGCATCGAATACGGGTTTCGGATTGTTCATCGGTTTGCTCCTTTCAGGTTCCATCTGGACCCTTCAAAGCGTGCCGAACCTGCCCGAAAGCTTCAATTTGCAAAAAATGGACGCCCGATGTGCAATAATGCACACGAGGAAGGAGACAGATCATGCAATGGGATGACTTGCGGTTTTTTCTGGCCTTCACGCGGGCCGGATCCATCAGCGGTGCAGCGACACGTCTGGGGGTTCAGCATTCCACGGTTTCCCGGCGGTTGCGCTCCCTGGAGGAGAAGCTGGGAACATCCCTGGTCGAGCGCCGCAAATCCGGCTACGAACTGACAGAAGCGGGCGAGGAACTGCATCTGTCGGCACGAAAGATCGAAATCGAGATTCTCGAATTCGAGGGCAGGCAGAGCGGACAGGCAGATCATGCGGCCGGGGAACTGCGCGTTTCTGCCATCAACAACATGGCCTCGGGCATCCTGATGCCGATTTTTACCCGTTTCAGCGCGGCCCATCCCCGGATCGAACTGCACGTTCTGGTGACCAACAAGTTCGTCCGGCTGTCCGAGCGGGACGCGGACATTGCCATTCGTCTGACTAACGATCCGCTGGACACGTTGATCGGGGTGCGTTTGACCCGGGTGGCTTCGGCGGTTTACGGGTCACGGGAATATTGCGCGCGCGTGCGCGCCGGAAAGGAGCCCGAACGGTGGCTGGGCGTGGAATGTTGCGGTGCCCACATGGCCTGGACCAAGGAAGCGTGCCCGGACAGGGATCACAATTTTTTCGTTGATGACACGCTGCTCACCCTTTCGGCCCTGAAGGCGGGGGCGGGACTTGCCTATCTGCCCTGCTTCATGGGCGATAGCGAACCGTCCCTCATGTGCGTGCGCCCCCCCGATCCCCGGCACGATCTGGGGTTATGGCTGGTCTATCATCGTGACCTGCGCCGCACCCGGCGGGTATTGCTGTTCCGCGAGTTCATGCAACGCGAAATTTTTGCCCTTGGCGACCTGTTCGAGGGGCGAAAGGCCGCCGCTGCCCATGTTCGCGAACATGGCTGAAGGGGGGGCAGGCGTGAGCAAGGGGAAACAAACGTGGTTAACCAAGGGTAAATTTCGGGTTTCTCTGCGCGGCACTTTCCTGTATGGTGCCCTCTGGTGACGGGCAGTGGACAGGTTGGGTGAGTTTCTTGCGGTTCGATCAAGGCGCGATGTTTGTGGGGTTTGCGCGCATTCTGCTTTCATTCCTGATGCTTCTTGTATGGGGCGGCACGGCAGCCCTTGCGCAGCAGCGGGGCGCGGACATCGTCCTGCAGGCGCCCCGTTTCGTTTCGTCCCCCAGCGCGCCGATCGCGGCCAGCCTCGGCTTTTCCCGCCCCCCCACCGTGACCGCGCAGATGCTGTCCGCCTACATTGACAGCACGCGGGTAGCCCGCCTGCAGAATCCTGCCCTGGTACAGGCCAATGCCATGGCGACGGGCCGTCTGCAAACCACGGGGGATCAGCCCGTGCTGACCTCGGAATTCCTGCAGGACTATGTGCGTACCTCCTATGTTTCCACTACCCAGCAGATCAAGCAGCAGCGGGACGAGCAGAACTGTCTGGCCCAGGCAGTCTATCACGAGGCCCGCGGGGAACCCGAAGAGGGGCAATGGGCCGTGGCCGCGGTCATTCTCAACCGCGTCAAGAGCAATCGCTATCCCGCATCCGTGTGCGGGGTCGTCTATCAGAACGCCAGCCGTCTCAACCGCTGCCAGTTTTCCTTTGCCTGCGACGGGCAGCCCGATGAGGGGGGAATCGGCAACCGGATCGTGCGCGAAAGCTGGGTCAAGGCCAACCTGATTGCGCGGGCGGCCCTTGTTCGCTTCCGCAGCGGCAAGCCCTTGTCCAGCCTGCCCGAATCGGTCCTGTTCTATCACAACCTTTCGGTGCGCCCCAGCTGGGCGTCTGCCATGCGCAGCGTTGCCCGGATCGGCGGCCACGTTTTCTATTCTTCCCTCTAGGCAGGGCCGCAACGCCCCGCAGACACGCCGATGGATGCTGCTTGCCGGGTGGGCATGCAATGGCCATATTTTGCGCGCATTTCTGACCGCTTAAAGGGGCAGGGGGCTTTGCATTCGTTGCATGGGTACCCCATATGGACCGGGTAGGGGCACCGGCCCGGCAGTGACGTCGGAACAAATGGTGACGTCAGGACGAATTAAGGGACGACTGAAGGAAAGACGCATGCCCAAGATTTCACTGGTCGATGATGACCGGAACATTCTGACCTCGGTTTCCATTGCCCTGGAAACGGAAGGTTACGTGGTCAACACCTATACCGATGGCGC
>JALWTJ010000100.1 GCA_027082895.1 Hyphomicrobiales bacterium
ATAGGGCGTGCCGTCGGGGTTGTGGTGGAGATAGTGGAACTCGGCCACCGCGGCAAAACCGGCTTCGAGCATTTCCATGAAGGCAAGGGCGGCAATGGCCTGAATATCGTCGGGCGTCAGCAGATCGACAAAGCGGTACATCATGCTGCGCCAGGTCCAGAAAGTGTCCGTTTTATCCTTGCCGGGGGTTTCGGCCATGCCCGCCATGGCGCGCTGGAAGGTGTGGCTGTGCAGGTTGGCCGGCGCCGGCAGCACCAGATCCCGCACCATGACGGAACCGTTTGCGCTGGAAGGCGTTTCCTGTCCGACGAGCAGGGATGAAATTTTTCCATCGGGGCCCCATTCCATGCGCACGTCGGACGCCCAACCCTCGGCCAGAAGGGCGTTGCGGGCGAAAAGCACGGTGGTTTTCGTGTCGGGTCGGGGCATGGTCGTGCAGGTGCCTTTGTGTGGATGGCGGGTACTTGACTTAGCTTGTATATACATGAAAGTATAAGTTGAATCGCGGCCCTTGAAAAGAGTGAAGGTGATCATGAATCGGGAAGCGGCAGACCGGATCATCATGGCCGGCAGCATTTTCGGTAACAAAGGGGTGGACGAAGATGGAGCGATCGCTTCGGACGGGTTGATACACGATGGGGCGCTGGTCGTCAGGGGCGGGCGCATCGTCTGGGTCGGGCAGCGCGCCGATATGGCCCCGGAATTCCGGCATCTGCCTGTCAGCGACTACGGTTCCCGCCTGATTACTCCGTCCCTGATCGATTGCCACACCCACCTGATATATGGGGGCAACCGGGCCCGGGAATTTGAAATGCGTCTGAACGGGGCGTCCTATGAAGACGTGGCGCGGGCCGGGGGCGGTATTCTGGCCAGTGTCAATGCAACCCGGGCGGCCAGTGCGTCGGAACTGCTGGAAAGCGCGCTGAATCGTTTCGATCAGATGGCGGGCGAAGGGGTGGGGCGGATCGAGGTCAAGTCCGGCTATGGTCTGGATCTTGAAACCGAACTGAAGATGTTGCGGGTAGCACGGCAACTGGGCCGGGAGCGGCCGGTTCATGTACATGTGACCTATCTGGGGGCCCATGCGGTGCCGCCCGAATTTGCGGGACGGGCAGGGGACTATGTTGATTTCGTGTGTACGGAAGTGTTGCCGCAGATCGCCCGGGAGGGGCTGGCGGACGCGGTGGACGGGTTTTGCGAAACCATCGGTTTTGATGTTGCGCTGATGGAGCGGGTCTTTGTGACCGCGCATGAACTGGGCCTGCCGGTAAAGCTGCACGCGGAGCAATTGTCCAATTGCGGCGGGGCGGCGCTTGCTGCCCGGTTCGGTGCCCTTTCGGCGGACCATCTGGAATATCTGGATGCGGACGGGGTGGCGGCCATGGCCGAAAGCGGCACGGTGGCGGTTCTGTTGCCGGGGGCGTTTTACACCATCCGGGAAACCCGGGTGCCACCGGTTGATCTGTTGCGTGCGGCCGGGGTGCCCATGGCGCTGGCAACCGATTGCAATCCAGGGTCGTCTCCCATGGGCTCGATCCTGCTGGCCATGAACATGGGATGCACCCTGTTCGGGTTGACATCTTTGGAAGCACTGGACGGCGTGACCCGGCATGGGGCGCATGCCCTTGGGCTGGATGAGACGGTGGGTGCCATTGCTCCGGGTGCGCGGGCCGATCTGTGTGTGTGGAATGTTTCCGATCCGGTGGAGCTGAGTTACCAGTTCGGTTTCCGGCCCCTGCATCAGCGCATTTTCGGAGGCTGCGATGTGTGACGACATTGTTCTGAAACCGGGGAATACGCCCCTGTCGGATCTGCGGCAGGTGTTTTTCACCGATCGGCCCGTGCGCCTGGAGCGCAGTGCACGCGCCGGGGTGGAGCGGGCCGTTGAAATCGTTTCGGACGCGGCAAAGGCAAAGGCGCCCATTTACGGGGTCAATACGGGCTTTGGAAAGCTGGCAGGCCGTAACTGAGCACCGGATCCACCATCAGAGCCACCCGCCGCTGGGAGATGG
>JALWTJ010000101.1 GCA_027082895.1 Hyphomicrobiales bacterium
CCCGGGCAAGCCCCAGCCACCCCCCCTTGCCGGCACCGCTCAGGGTGTAGCGGGTGGCCGGATCGACATTGCTCAGGGCGAGTTCGCCGGAAAAACGGGGATGGGCCACCCCAAGATTGACCTTGAACACCAGGTCCAGGGTATCGGGGCCCGTCCAGTCTATGCGATGGCAGCCTGGAATCGCCTCGCGCAGTACCGAAGTGTCGTTCAGCCCCTGCCAAACCTGCTGCCGGGGAGAGAAAAACAGGTATTTGCCGCCGATTTTCATGCACTATTCCCTTTACTGAGACATTTTCGCACCAATATAAGACAAATGGTAATGGTTGGGGCGGGTTGCAATTGTCATAGTCCGTGCCGTGCGTTTAATGACAGCCCAACGGGGCTGCAGACCCATAATTTCAGGAGTGCTTCATGGCCAATGAACTGATCGAGAAACCGTTGCAATATCTGGACAAGGCCGTTGGTTCGATCCGCGACCTGGGGCTGTGGCCGGAAACGACCGAGGAAGCCCCCATCACCGCACTGCTTCAGGAGATCACGGATCTGGACGAAACGCGGGTGGTGCTGATCGGGCGCACCCTGTCCCAGGCCTCCACCTTCAACGAAGTGGTGCGCGAACAGGTAGCCGCCATGAATGTGGGGGAACGCTACGAGGACATCACCAAGGGATTCGATTCGATCCGGGACGATGCCAAGGCGCTGGTCGATCAACTGGATGACGGCAAGCTCGACCTGCTGGAGCGCGCCTCCAACGTGTGGATGAAGATCACCCGGGGCGACATTGCTACCCGGTTCGACAAGATCAAGGACATCTATCTGGACGTGTCGCGGGACACAAAGGACCAGGTGGAGCGCGAACGCACCATCCTTGAAGCGTACCGGGATTTCCGGGGCGCCCTCAAGCAGTCCGAAGTCATGGCGCTGGAAGTACTGGAAAAGGCAAGGGCAGAACTAGAAAAACGCAAGGCTGCCCTGCAGGCGGCGGCGGAGGAGTTGAAGAACTTTTCCGAAGGCACCCCGGCGGACCGGGCGCGGCTGGAAATGGCGCGGGACGAACGGGTCCGCGAGCTTCAGCACGAGGAACGCCGCTACCAGATCGCCAAGGATCTGAGCGACAATCTGACCATTTCCTATAACACGTCGGAAGTGGTGATGGCCCGCCTGATGCAGACCACCAACGCCAAGGAACGGGTCTATCAGCAATCCATCGCGTTCTTTTCGACCAACGAGACGGTGCTGACTGCGCTTTCGGCATCCTTTACCGGCATGTTCGGCCTGCACGAAAGTACCCAGACCCTGAACGCCATGAAGGAGGGCATGTCCAAGTCCCTTGAAACCCTGGCCGAAATCGGGGATTCGGTGCACGAAGAAGCCATCAAGGCGGGCTATGGCCCCACCATCCGCGCCGAATCGGTGAAGATGCTGGTGGATTCCGTGGTCAATTTCCAGGAACGTTCCCTCACCATCATCAACGAAATGCGCAAGCTTTCCACCACCAATTCCGCCGACATTCGCGAAGCGGTCGAGGATGGCAAGCAACGGCTGGCCAAGCTTGCAGCCGATGGCAATGCCCTGCTGCTGGACGAAAAGGCGGAATAGGGACATGTTGACGTGCCGGGGCGCCATTTCCGCCCCCCGGCGTCCGGAACTGCGGAGACCCTTTCGGCCATGAGCGCAAAGCACGACAATGCCGCGCCGCTGAGCGAAGTCATGATGGCCATGGATGTGGTGGACACGTTGCGCCATCGCCAGGATCTGGTGTTGCGCGAACTGGCGGGAGACGAACGGCGGCAGAAACTGCTGGAGCGACTGCGCACCATCTACAGGGAACAGGGAATCGAGGTGCCCGACCGCATCCTGCTCGAAGGGGTGGATGCGCTGGAGCAGGACCGTTTCGTCTATGTGCCGCGCGGGGGTGGCCTGCGGCGCAAGCTGGCGGAACTTTATGTGTCACGCAAGCGCTGGGGGAAATGGGCACTGGGACTGGGTATCGCCCTGTTCCTGTCCGTTG
>JALWTJ010000102.1 GCA_027082895.1 Hyphomicrobiales bacterium
ATAATTTGCTGTCCATGAGCTGGGGCGTCTTTATCTCGTTATATCCTGCCCCATTCACCTTGCGCCGGATATAGGCTTCCATGGCGTTGTAGATGACGAACCCCTTGGGATGCCAGAACACGCTGCCTTGTGCCTCCTCCTGCAGATGGAACAGGTCCATCTCCCGGCCCAGCTTGCGATGATCCCGCTTTTCGGCCTCTTCGATCATGTGCAGATAGTCGGCCAGTTGCTCCATCGTCGCCCAGGCCGTGCCATAGATCCGCGACAGCACCGGATTGTTGCTGTCCCCGCGCCAGTAGGCACCGGCCACCTTGGTCAGCTTGAACGCCCGCCCCACATCACGGGTCGAACGCATGTGCGGCCCCCGGCACAGGTCGAACCATTGTCCCTGCTTGTAAATCTTGAGATCTTCATCCGCCGGTACCGCGTCGATCAACTCGACCTTGAACCGCTCCCCCTTGGCGGCGAACACCCGTTTTGCCTCCTCCCGGCTCCATATTTCGCGGGTGAAGGCCGCCCCCCGCTGGATGATTTCCCCCATCTTCCTTTCGATGGTTTTCAGATCATCCATGGAAAACGGTTCGTCGCGGAAGAAATCGTAATAAAAGCCGTTTTCGATCACCGGCCCGATGGTGACCTGGGTGTCGGGCCACAATTCCTGCACCGCTTCGGCCAGCACATGGGCCGCATCATGCCGAATCAGTTCCAGGGCCGCCGGATCGTCCCTTTTCACGAATTCGATGGAATCCCCGTCCGCCAGTTCGCTGGACAGATCGCTCAACACCCCGTTGCGGCGCATGGCAACCGTTTTCTTTGCCAGAGACCGGGAAATGGACTCGACCACGGTGGTGCCGGTGGTACCCGCCGCAAATTCACGCGTTGCACCATCGGGGAATGTCACCGTAATCATCTTCAGTCTCCATAGAATTGCCAACCGGCAGGGTCGGAAGGACCCCATGCCGTCCGAGTGCCCTTAACACCCCGCATGAATTATTTCCACCGCCCATATGTCCAGGGCTTGTACCAGCGGCTGGCAGCAGGCAGCACATCGGGAACCGGGTCGTATCCATGGGTTCCCCCCGGCCCGCACCGGAGCAGGCGCGCCAGCCCCATCCACCCCCCCGGCCAGAACCCGAACCGCCAGATGGCATCCCGGGTAAATTCCGAACAGGTGGGCAGGTGGCGGCAGGTGCGCCCCGTGAAGGCGGACAGGGTATAGCGGTAAAGGGTAATCAGGAAAACGGCCGCAACCTTGAACGGAAAATCCAGCACTTTCCCTGCAAACAGGAACAGGCGTTTCACGAACCGTGCGCTCCCGCGCGCGCCTGTGCAATGTTTTCAAGGCACTCCACAGTGGCATTGAGCGCCAGCAGGGTAGAGCCATGGCGCGCCGGATAGTCGCGCACCGGCAGCAGGAAGCGGTAATCCGCCCAGCGCCCCTCCGGCGGCGGCGCCCCTTCGGTGAGCATGGCCGCCACCTGATCCCGTACCATCCGAATTTCTGCCACCCCCGCGCCCAGCACATTGGCCGCCAGAATGGAGGCGGAAGCCTGCCCCAGTGCACAGGCGTTCACCTCCTGCCCGAAAGCGGTAACGACATCCCCCTTCACGCAGACATCCACTTCCACCACCGACCCGCAGATGCGGGCCGTACGGCGGACAGTAGCATCCGGGGCCTCCAGCCGTTCACCCGACCGGAGCGCAGCCGCAAGTTCAAGAATTTCCTGCGAATATATCCGTTCCACACCCGTGCCTTCCTGTGTCCCGCTCGCCCTTCCCGGCATGTGCATGCTTGAGAAATGGGGCCACCTGCTTATATAGGAGCCTTGTGCCCCACGTCAGCCCGTTTATTCGAAGTCAGCCCGTTTGTTCGAACACGCGTCCCGATTATTCGCAACAGACCCAAACATGCAACAAAAGACCCCACAGAAAGACCCCACAGATGGCCAGCACCGGCAACAATGATCACCCCGCCTCCCCGTCCGGCAC
>JALWTJ010000103.1 GCA_027082895.1 Hyphomicrobiales bacterium
TGTGCGGGCCGTCCTGGGTCTTGGCATGGACAGCCAGCAGGACATTGCCAACCGTCCGAGCCACCATGAGCGTGAACATGACGGTCAGCCTCACGAACATGACGATTTCGACAGTTTTTCCCTTGTTTTGGATACACCCGTTTCCCGTGCCACGCTGGAGGAACGGATTCGCGCCGCCACGCAGCAGCACGGCATCCTGCGTCTGAAGGGTTTTGCCGCACTGGCAGGGAGCGATGCCCGCCTGGTGGTGCAGGCGGTGGGGCCGCGCGTGAACACCTGGTTCGATCGCCCCTGGCAGGAAGGGGAAAAACGGCAGACTTCGCTGGTTGTCATCGGCCTTGCCCCCCTGGACAGGGCCGCCATTGCCGCCACCCTGTCCCCGGAACCGGCCTGATCCGGGCAGGAGCCTTCCCCCATGCATCTGCTTTCCGCCCATGCCGCCGCCCAGCAACAGGAGGGCGAAGCCATGGACCTGGACCAGTCCCCCGCTCCCCTGATTTTTGCCAGTGCCGCCGACAGTGAACTTGCCGCCTTCGCCGCCGCCGTCGACCGGGCGGCGTGTACCGATGTACGCCTGGCCAACATCATGTCCCTTGCCCACAACATGTCCGTGGACATGTGGCTGCAAAAGACGCTTCACGGCGCCCGGGTGGTGGTGGTGCGCCTGCTGGGCGGGCGCCCCTACTGGCCCTACGGTACCGATGAACTGGTGCGTCTGGCCAAAGGCAACGCCATGAAGCTGGTCCTGTTGCCGGGCGACGCCAGCGTGGACCCCGATCTTCTTGCAGCGTCCAGCATATCTCCTGCCTTGTGGCATCATTTGCATGCCCTGTTTGTGGCCGGCGGCCCGGACAATATGGACAGGGTGCTTTTCCGGATGCGCCAGATGCTGGAACAGGAGCCGGAGGAGGGGGGAGATGTTTCTCCCTTTCCCCGATTCGGCTGCAGGTCTTCCCGGACCGGGGTGGTTCCGCTGGCAGATTTTGAACCCGTTTGCCCTTCTCGGGGCAGTCCGCCGGAAGGGAGCAACCCTAAATCCCCCCCCCATGTCCCTTTGCTCTTTTATCGCTCGGTACTGGAAGGGGCGGGTACCGCAACCCTTGATGCGCTGATTGCTTCCCTTGAACAGGCGGGGATGTGTCCGGTGCCCCTTGTCATCTCCACCCTGAAAGAGGGGGCCTGCGCCCGCTTCGTCAGAGCAGCCCTTGAACGCTTTCCCCCCGAAGTCATTCTCAACCTGACCGGTTTTGCCCTGGATATCGGAGCCATTGACGATGCGCATAATCCGTTTTCCGGTTGTGATGCACCGGTCATCCAGCTTGTGCAGGCCGGGTGTACCGAAAAGGCTTGGCAGGCCGATCCGCAGGGTCTTTCGCCCCGGGATCTGGCCATGCAGGTCGTGTTGCCCGAACTGGACGGGCGCATCGGGGGGCTGCTGGCGGGCCACAAGCGCAAGGGCCTGTGGCACGCGGCCACCCAGTGTGCCCTGTCCACCTATGCGCCCGATCCCGATGGTATTGACAATATCACCCGCACGGTTGCCAACTGGGTACGGCTGCGCTGCACCACGCCCGAAAGGCGCCGGCTGGTGCTGGTGCTGGCCAATTATCCCATTCGCGATGGCCGGATTGCCAACGGGGTTGGCTATGATGCTCCCCTGTCAACCTTCCGTATCCTTGAGGCCCTCGACCGGGCGGGCTACCGGGTAAAGGATATGCCCGGGGATGGCAACGAACTGATCCGGAGGCTCCAGCACGGCCCCACCAACGCCTACCCCGGCCGGGGTACCGGGGGCGCCGTTCTGAAACTGCACGACTACAAGCGGCTCTTCGCTACCTTGCCCCTTCCGGTGCAGGAACAGGTGTCAGATCGCTGGGGAACGCCGGAAAGGGATCCCTTCTGCCGCGCCGACGGTTTTCACCTGCCGGTGCTGGATCTGGGCCATGTGGCGGTGCTGCTGCAACCGGCCCGCGGCTATGACCGGGATATGGAAGCCAGCTATCACGACCCGGACCTGGTGCCGCCCCATGCCTATCTGGCCGCCTATCTGTGGGCCCGTTTCGAATTTGGCGCCCATGCCCTCATTCACAACGGCAAGCATGGCAATCTGGAATGGTTGCCGGGCAAGGCCACCGCCCTTTCCGCCTCCTGCTATCCCAACGCCCTGTGGGGCGGGTTGCCCCATTTCTACCCCTTCATCGTCAACGATCCGGGGGAGGGGACGCAGGCCAAGCGGCGCACCGGGGCCGTGATCATCGACCATCTGGTGCCCCCCCTGACCCGGGCCGAAACCTATGGCCCCCTCAAGGATCTGGAAAGCCTGCTCGATGAATATTACACCGCCTCGGGCATGGACCCGGGACGGCTTGCCAGCCTGCGGCGACGCATTCTGGATTTTTCCCGCGATACGGCCATCGACCGGGATATCGGACTTGCCGACCGGCCGGAACAGGATGACGAACAGGCCCTGGCGCGGATCGACAATTTCCTGTGCGAACTCAAGGAAGCCCAGATTCGTGACGGGCTGCATGTGTTCGGCACCTCGCCCACCGGGGAGCAGGAGCGGGATCTGCTGGTGGCTCTGACCCGGGTACCACGGGGGGAGGGGGCAGGGGATGCCTCCCTGATCCGTGCCCTTTGCGACGATCTGAAACTTGATTTTGATCCCCTCGATGCGTCCCTTGCCGAGCCCTGGACCGGCCCGCGCCCCCCCGTGCTGCAACACCTGTCCGATCACCCCTGGCGCAGCCATGGCGACACGATCGAACGGCTCGAAATGCTGGCGCTGGAACTGGTTTCCGATTGCAGCGGTCCGAATGAGGAAGGGGGTACCTCCGCGCCGGGCGCATGTGATGCGAACAGCCTTCCATCACTGCCGGACCTGCCTGCAACCGCCCCTGTCCTTGCTGAAATACGAACCCGGATTCGTCCCGCCCTGCGGGCCTGCGGCCCCAACGAGATGGCCGCCCTTCTGGACGCGCTGGCGGGCAGGTTCACCCCCCCCGGTCCCTCCGGCGCGCCTTCCCGTGGCCGTCTGGACGTACTGCCCACCGGGCGCAACTTCTATTCCCTGGACAACCGGGCCGTGCCCACCCCCACCGCCTGGGAACTGGGCAGGAAGTCGGCGGAGAACCTTGTTGCCCGGCATTTTCAGGACCATGGAACATGGCTGCGCTCCGTTGCCATGTCCGCATGGGGCACGGCCAACATGCGCACCGGCGGCGATGACATCGCCCAGGCCCTGGCCCTTATCGGGGTACGCCCCCGCTGGGATCCCGGTTCCCTGCGGGTGTCCGGTCATGAAATCATTCCCCTTGCTGCCCTTGGGCGCCCTCGCGTGGATGTCACCTTGCGCATTTCCGGGTTTTTCCGTGATGCCTTTCCCGGGATGATTGCGCTGTTCGACCGGGCGGTGCGGGCCGTGGGCGCCCTGGACGAGCCGGAAGATCAGAACCCGATCGCCGCCAACATGCGCACCGAGGCGCTGGGCCTGATGCAAAAGGGGGTGGAGCAGGAACAGGCCGCCCTTGGCGCCGGTTTCCGCATTTTCGGCTCCCGGCCCGGCTCCTATGGTGCCGGGCTGCAGGGGCTCATGGACTCCGGCCAGTGGCAGGGAACCGGTGATCTGGCCCGCGCTTTCCTGAATTGGGGACAATATGCCTATGGGGCCGGCATGGGCGGAAAACCCTACCGGGCGCGCTTTGCTGCGCGGCTGAAACAGGTGGAGGCGGTGGTTCACAATCAGGACAACCGGGAACATGACCTGCTGGACAGCGACGATTATTACCAGTTCGAGGGCGGTCTCAACGCCACGGTTCACCATTTGAGCGGCCAGCGGCCCGCCGCCTATCACCAGGACCATTCCCGGCCCGAGCGCCCCCGCACCCGCACCCTTGAGGAGGAGATTTCCCATGTCATGCGCGCCCGGGTGGTCAATCCGAAATGGCTGCAAGGGGTGATGCGCCATGGCTACAAGGGGGCCTTCGAGATCGTGGCAACCCTTGATTACATGTTCGCCTTTGCCGCCACCACCGGCGCCGTCAGGACACATCACTTCGATCTGGCCTTTGATGCCTTCGTGCGCGATGACGAGGTGCGCACCTTTCTGCAACGCAACAATCCCCAGGGCTATGATGAATTGCTGAACCGGTTTGATGAAGCCATCCGGCGCCGGTTATGGACACCCAGATCCAATTCCGTCTATTCTTTTTTCAACGGAGATACCCCAGATGACTGATACACCCTCTCGTGGTCCCGGCTCCTCCCGCCGTCCCAAGAAGACCGACATGATGAGCGAGGAGGAACGTAACGCCTACCACGCGCAGAAAATGGCGAAGAAAAAGGCGGCGCGGGAAAAGATCCTTGCCACCAAGACCGAGGAACGCGGCCTGCTGATCGTGCATACCGGCAAGGGCAAGGGCAAGTCCACCGCCGCTTTCGGCATGGTGTTCCGGGCGATCGGGCATGGTTTCAAGGTTGGCATCGTCCAGTTCGTCAAGGGCAAGTGGGGGACCGGCGAGCGGGATGTGCTGGAGCGGTTTTCCGATCAGGTGACCATCAAGGCCATGGGAGAGGGGTTCACCTGGGACACCCAGGACCGCGCCCGCGATATTGCTGCTGCCCGTGCCGCCTGGCAGGAAGCCCGGCGCATGATCGCGGATGAAAGCTACCGGATGGTACTTCTGGACGAACTCAATATCTGCTTGCGCTACGATTATCTGGATCTTGACGAGGTGGTGCAGACCCTCAAGACCAAACCCCGGGATACCCATGTGATCGTCACCGGGCGTAACGCCCGGGAGGAACTGATCGAAATTGCCGATCTGGTAACGGAGATGACCCAGGTGAAACACCCGTTTCGCGCAGGCGTGAAGGCTCAGCCCGGCATTGAATTCTGAAACAGTTTGCCAAAATGTGCGGCGCACCCATCATGAAGGCGAGCGCCAGCAAAGGGGCCGGGCGCACCCCGCACCCGAAAGGAAAAGGTTCAGCAGCTTTTGGCCCGGACCGCCTGCAGGGAAGACTTGATCCGGTCGGAAATCGCCTTCTGGTTTCCTGAAAATTCGAACCGGGTTACAACGACCTGACGGCCATTGCACGAGGCTATCGCCCGCACCCGCAGATGGCGCGACCCCATGTCGCTGGAAAATTCGGCCCAGTCCGGCGTGATGCGGTGCGCGTTGATGTTCCAGCCATTATAGGATTTCTCGTGGGCCATCATTTCCTGGATCTTGGCCTCGAAATTCCGGCCCGGCACATCGGCGCCATAGATGGTCAGGAAACCCCCGTCATGGGAGCGAAAGATCAGCCCGTCGCTGTTGCGCGCTTCCGGACCGGCCGGTTCGAACCCGGGGGGAACATCCGCCTTTGCTCCATAGCGGGCATTGGTATAGGTGGTCCAACCCTGGGCCAGCACGGCGGAAGCCAGGACCGGGGACAGGAGAATCAGTGTAACAAGAATTCGAACAGCTTTCATGGCCGGCAATGTGCACCGGAATCCGGGAGTGATGCAACCTTAAAAATCCGGGTTGCCCGGCACAATTGGCCATGGCAGGCGGGCGGGCAGGACAACAAGGGTGGGAAAGACGGAACATGATCAGATCCAGCGAACAGATGGTCCGCGACGCCATGGCTGAAATACAAACCCTGTCCATCGAACAGGCCATGGCGTTGCATGGCAGCGCGGATGTCCTGTTCGTTGACATTCGCGATATTCGTGAACTGGAACGGGAGGGACGGATCCCCGGCGCCATTCACGCCCCCCGCGGCATGCTCGAATTCTGGATCGATCCGGCGGGCAAATACCATCGCAAGGAATTTTCCGGCGATCGCAGGCTGGTCTTTTTCTGCGCCGCGGGCTGGCGTTCGGCCCTTGCTACCCGGGCTGCGCAGGATATGGGGCTGAAGAATGTCTGCCATATCGGGGGCGGTTTTGAGGGCTGGAAAGAGGCCGGGGGCCCCGTTGTTCCCGATGACCGGGAACAGGAGCCGGATTACCGGCCCGCCCTGGCGCTGGACAGCCTGACCCGGCTCGGGCATGCGCCGGAACTGGGACAGCAGATCGGATTCATTCTGGAAATCGACCGGCTCAAGCAGATTTTCCGCCAGACCCCCCTGCTGGACATGTCGCGCAAGGAAAATGACGCGGAACATTCCTGGCAACTGGCCATGATGGCCCTGGTGCTGGCTGAATATGCGCCTGTCGGTTGCGATATTGTCCGGGTGCTCAAGATGGTGCTCATTCACGACATTGTCGAAATCGATGCCGGCGACAGCCCTGCCTATACCGGCATTGACAAGTCGGACCAGCACGAACGGGAATGCCGGGCCGCCGACCGCCTGTTCAACCTGGTTCCAGCGCCCCTGAACATCGAATTTCGCGAATTGTGGGACGAGTTCGAGCAGATGAAGACCCCCGATGCCCTTTTTGCCCGCACCATGGACCGGCTGCAGCCCTTCCTGCACAATTATTTTACCGGGGGAAAGATGTGGATCCGGCACCGGATTTCCGCGGATCAGGTGCGCCAGCGCAACCGGGTTCTGGGCGAATGTTCCCCGCAACTGGTCCGGCTGATGCAGGACCTGACCGACGATGCGGTACGCCGGGGATATTTGCTTCCCGGATCTCCTGATTCGGGTTGACCCGGGGTTTTTCCCCCTTTAACCCTTGGTGCCAAGCAGCGTTCCAGCAAGGGAACTGAAAGACATTCCGGTGCGGCCGACCCAAACAGGGGGACAAGTCCGGAGTTGCGAGGCGATGCATGCGCCCGGAATGCGCGTGCAGCCGGATGCGATCCGGGAGCCGTTTCGTATCGTGTTTTCCTTTCCGGAATTCTGCCTGTTCGTGAACCGGAAAGAGGAAACCATGAAAAGAATTCTTGCCTTTACCCCCCTTGCTGCCATTGCCCTTGGTGCCGCACCTGCCCTTGCCCATCCCGGCCATCTGGCAAGGGTGGCGGGCCACACCCACACCATTTTCGAACTGGTGGCCCAGAGCTCCCTCATTGCCCTGGTCCTGCTGGGCTATGTGGTCTTTCTGAAAATCCGCTCCCGTGGCTGAACGGACGCTGGTGCCGCCGGAAACCGGGGTTATGTTGTGCGGACACGGTTCTCGCAACCAGCGTGCCGTTGAACAGTTTTCCGGCCTGTGCGACAGCCTGATCGCCCGACTGCCCGGCGTGCCGGTGCAATATGGCTATCTGGAATTTGCCAACCCGGTTCTGCATCAGGGGCTGGACCGCCTGCGCGAAGCCGGGGTGAAGCGGGTCCATGCGCTTCCCGGCATGCTGTTTGCCGCCGGCCATGCCAAGAACGACATTCCAAGCGTTCTCAATACCTATGCGGCACGCCATCCCGGTTTTGAAATAATCTACGGGCGCGAACTGGGGATCGACAACAAGCTGATCCGTGCCGCTGCCGACAGGATCGCGGAGGCGGAACAAAAGGCTCCGGCGGCGGCGGATGGGGCTGACATTTCGCGTCACGAAACCCTGTTGCTGGTGGTGGGCCGGGGCGCTTCGGACCCGGACGCCAATTCCAACGTGTCCAAGGTGACCCGCATGCTGTGGGAAGGCATGGGGTTCGGCTGGGCGGAAACGGCCTATTCCGGCGTGACCTTTCCCCTCGTCGCCCCGGCCCTGGAACGGGCCGTTCGGCTGGGGTTCAAGCGCATCATCGTCTTTCCCTATTTCCTGTTTACCGGCGTGCTGGTCAACCGCATCTATGATGCCGCCGAGGAGGCAGCGCGGAATTTTCCGGATGTGCAGATCCTGAAGGCGCCCTATCTCAACCAGAGCGAACTGGTGGTGGAAACCTTCCTGGATCGGCTCGATGAAATCGCGAACGGTCAGAACCTGATGAACTGCGCCATGTGCAAGTTCCGTGAACAGGTGCTGGGTTTTGAAGCCGAACGGGGCCTGCCCCAGGAAAGCCATCACCATCATGTGGAAGGGGTTGGCGGGGGCATGGAGAACTGCCCGTGCAACGGGGATTGCGATGCCTCGTGCCGCGATGAGGAATTCTGCGCGCGGCACAACCTGCCTTTCACGCCGGTACATGCCCATGCCCA
>JALWTJ010000104.1 GCA_027082895.1 Hyphomicrobiales bacterium
CCTTGGGTGGGGGCAGGAGGGGGGCACGCTCATGTTAGACCATGGGCGCAGACAGGGAAACGGGCTGGCGCATTTGTGAAATGTGCGCTTTGCGGGCAATTGCATGCCGGAGCGGTGCAAACGGTTGCGGGATGGCAAAGCTTGTGCCATAAGCGCCCACGCAGCGGAAACGGGCTTTTTGGTGTCCGTGTTCCATGCCAGCGGAGAGGTGCCGGAGTGGTCGAACGGGGCGGTCTCGAAAACCGTTGAGCGCGCAAGCGTTCCCAGGGTTCGAATCCCTGTCTCTCCGCCAGATCACAAGCAGGTCCGGAAGCGGAAACCGGCAAGAATCGCCTTTCCTCAAATCAGGGGCCAGGCCATGGCCAGAAGGCCGGCATTGGCCACCAGCCAGATCAGTGACCGAATCCAGGGGATTCCGCTGACATAGGCCGGAACATAGGCCATGCGGGCCAGCAGGAAGATCAGGGCGCCATTTGTGGCAGCAGCGGAATTGTCCAGCAGCACAAGGTCCAGCATGGACAGGCCGAGAAAGAAGGGCAGGGCTTCCATCATGTTGTTTCTGGCGCGATCCAGCCGTGCAGCGATTCGTGACATGGGGGGCGGTGTATCCCGATTGCCGGTGATGAGCTGCAGGTTGAACCGGTAGCGCGTCACTTCCTGCAGGAACAGTTGCACCATGTAGAGTGCAAGAACACCCAGGATGATGTGCGGCAGGGTCAATGTTCTTCTCCTGTTTCGGGTGTCTTGGGGTTTGCCGCCTTGAGGAGCCGGGTAACTTCCAGCATTTCCAGCAGGCGCTGCTCGATGGTTTCGGTGTTCACTTCATAAAGTGTATGCCGCCCCTTGCGGCTGGCGCGCAGGATGTCGGCTTCAGTGAGGATGCGCAGGTGACGCGAGATCACGGAACGATCCTGCGGCAGTCTTTCGGCTATGGTGCCGATATCGGCCTGCCCCAGCAATATTACTTCGCGAAATGCCGCGTTGCGGGCCGGTTCGGAAAAGGCCTTGAAGAACGAGCTGTCAAGAAGAGCAGCACAGGATGCGGCGGCCTGTCTTTGCCTGGTGTTCATGGGCCATTTTCCTTGTTGCGGGGCATTTGGGCGCTCTGCGGCATTTGGTCTGATTCTTCTGCGTTCGTGAACAGGCGGCGGCTGCCGCCGTAAATTTCCGCATATAACCACAGCGCGATGCAGGCATAGTAATTCACGTTTCCGCTTTGCAGGGGCAGGAAGCTGCCATCGGGCCTTTGAAAATTGGCAAAACCGCCGGCATTGTCCTGAACGCTGATGATCCATTGTGCGGTCTGGCGGGCCCTGTCGGCGTAGCGCGGATGGTTCATGGAACAATAGGCGATCAGCAGGCAGGTGGTGGGCCAGAGTGCGGCCATTTTCGTATCGTTCAGGATCGGCACCGGATAGACTGGCGGGCCGGTTTGGGGTGACGCCGCTTCGGTCAGACTGCCGGGAAATGGTCCGGTGCAGTGCGTTTCCGCCCATTTTATTGCGGCGGCTGTCTGGCGCTTCAGTTCAGGAAGGGCACAGGAGCCGTCAAGCGTATCCAGCAATGCCTCGGCGTCCATCAGGTTCATGGCATACTGGGGTCGGTTTGCGTCTATTGCCAAAGGCGCCATCTGTCCGGCGATGCGTGCGACAAACCGGCCACGGGGTGCAAATGTGTGCATGAACATGCGGATCACGGGACGCAAGAACTTTGCTGTCAGGTCGGATCGTTCGCTGCATCGGTCGAAGGGAAGCCAGTAGCCCTGTTCGTTGTCAAAATTGTCCTGAATGTGTTCAGCAATATGCATGGCGGCCTTGAAAAACCGCGCCTTTCCCGTTGTTTTCCAGGCCAGCAGCGAAAAATGTGCATATTCGCCGATTTCGATGATGTTGGGCAGCAGCAGTTCGCCGTCCGGTCCGATCGTGCCATTGATCATACGGTCAGCGGCCCGGATGAGGATGGGGTCGAATTCGCGGTCTCCGGTAACGAGGCGATAGGTGTTGAAACCTTCGAATACGCATTGTGCCCCATCAAGGGTGAAGGCGGAATTGTGCCGCCATCCGCCTTTTGAATCCTGGCGCTCAGCCAGCCATTGAAGGGATTTTCGGGCGGACAGCCGGTAGGATTCCTGACCAGTCAGCACCCATGCCAGGCATCGCACGGTTACGGAATGTCCGATCAGGGTGGCGTCACCGCGCAACCCATAGAATTCGTCACCTTGCACATCCATCCAGCCCTCACGTTTTTGGTGGGCCATGAACCAGTCGGCATTGTGCACGATCGCGGTTTCAAAGGGAACAAGGTCCGGCATGTCGCCTTCCATAACATATGCATGTAGACGCATATATGCATATATTAAGCCGGGCTGTCAATCAACCTTTGTTGCTGACCGTCCAGTCGGGGCGCCCACGGATTGCGTGTGTTGTCCGGAAAGCGGGTGTCGGGTTGTGCAAGATTGTTGGGCGGCGGCCGGTATCATGGGGTGCGTTTGGCGGTGTGGATGTCATGTTGCTATGGAACTGCGCCGCATTTGCGTTTATCCATGGTGCCAGCTGCATATCTGAACAGGAAAGTACCATGCCCCATTATCGTTCCCGAACCTCTACCCATGGCCGCAACATGGCCGGTGCCCGTGGTCTGTGGCGGGCCACGGGTGTCAAGGATGGTGATTTCGGCAAGCCGATCATTGCCGTGGTCAATTCCTTTACCCAGTTCGTTCCCGGCCATGTGCATTTGAAGGACATGGGCCAGCTGGTGGCGCGTGAAATCGAGGCGGCGGGGGGAATTGCCAAGGAATTCAACACCATTGCCGTGGATGACGGCATCGCGATGGGCCATGATGGCATGCTCTATTCCCTGCCTTCGCGCGAACTGATCGCGGATTCGGTGGAATATATGGTCAATGCCCATTGTGCCGATGCCATGGTGTGCATTTCCAATTGCGACAAGATCACTCCGGGCATGCTGATGGCGGCGATGCGGCTCAATATTCCGGCGATTTTCGTTTCGGGCGGGCCCATGGAAGCGGGCAAGGTGGTGCTGGAAAACGGCACGCAAAAAAGCATGGACCTGGTGGATGCCATGGTTGCGGCGGCTGATGATACGCAAAGCGATGTGGATGTGGCGGCCATCGAGCGGGCGGCCTGTCCCACCTGCGGTTCCTGTTCGGGCATGTTCACGGCCAATTCCATGAATTGTCTGACCGAGGCGCTGGGTCTTTCCCTGCCCGGCAACGGTTCCATGCTGGCCACCCATGCCGATCGCAGAAAGCTGTTCGAGGAGGCCGGCCGGCTGGTGGTGGAACTGGCCCGGCGCTATTACGAGCAGGAGGACACCAGCGTGCTGCCCCGTTCCATTGCTACGGTTCCCGCCTTTGCCAATGCCATGACGCTGGATATTGCCATGGGCGGTTCCACCAATACGGTTCTGCATCTGCTGGCCATCGCCCATGAGGGGGAGGTGGATTTCACCATGCAGGATATCGACAAGCTGTCGCGCCAGGTTCCCGTACTGTGCAAGGTTTCCCCGGCAAAGAGCGATGTGCATATGGAAGATGTGCATCGGGCCGGGGGGATCATGGCCATTCTGGGGGAACTGGACCGGGCGGGGCTGCTGGATGTGTCGCTGCCCAGCGTGCATGCGCCGACACTGGCCGATGCGCTGAACAAGTGGGATGTGGGGCGGACCAATGATGCGTCGGTTCAGGAATTTTATCGTGCCGCTCCCGGCGGGGTGCCGACCCAGGAAGCGTTTTCCCAGGCCCGCCGCTATGACAGTCTTGATCTTGACCGCAAGAACGGGGTGGTGCGTTCGGCGGCCAGTGCCTATTCCACGGATGGGGGGCTGGCGGTGCTTTCGGGCAATCTGGCCGAAGATGGCTGTATCGTGAAAACGGCCGGGGTGGATGATTCCATCCTGACCTTTTCCGGGCCGGCCCGGATCTATGAAAGCCAGGATGATGCGGTTTCGGGGATCCTGACGGGCAAGGTGAAGGCGGGTGATGTGGTGATCATCCGTTACGAGGGACCGCGTGGCGGGCCGGGCATGCAGGAAATGCTTTATCCCACCAGCTACCTCAAATCCAAGGGGCTGGGGGCATCCTGTGCTCTTGTTACCGACGGACGTTTTTCGGGGGGCACGTCGGGCCTGTCCATCGGGCATGTGTCACCGGAAGCTGCTGAGGGGGGCACGATCGGGTTGGTGGAAGAAGGGGACATGATCGAGATCGACATTCCCAATCGCAGCATCCGGCTGGTGGTGGATGATGCAACCCTGGCCCGGCGCCGGGCGGCAATGGAGGAAAAGGGCTGGCAGCCGGCGCAGCCGCGCAAGCGGTTCGTTTCTGCTGCTCTGAAGGCCTATGCATCCATGACCAGCAGCGCGGCCAAGGGGGCGGTGCGTATCCTTTAGAGCGTGTCTGTTTCTGATGGAATCAAGACCACGCTCTATCTGTTTGATATTTCCGCACTTCTTGTCCGAAAACCGCTTCACACTTTTCGGGAAGTGCTCTAGATTTTATGCGCACTGGTTCCGGTTGCGGATCGGCTTCTGACCCTATTCCACCTGTTGGCAAGGGAGGAATGCCCCGTCTTGCTCAAAAGGCATGGGTAGCGAGATTGTCCCGCACCTGAACCTGGTGGGTGACAAGGCCGCCATCGGCTGCGTGGAAATGCAGCAGGTATGCCGGGTCCACCAGGTGAAACCCGCTTGGCGTATTGGTGCCCGGGGACAGGGTCAGTTCCATGCCCGCGGCGGAAGGGGCGGTGTTGACAAGAACGCCGTGCCAGCAGGTGCTGGCATTCAGGTGGATATGGCCACACAGGATGCGTTCGATGCAGGGGTGCTGCTCAACGATTTGTCCCAGCCGTTCCGCCCCTTCAAAGCCGTCCTGGTCGGTTTCGGGAACGCCGAAATTTGTCGGGGGGTGGTGCAGGAACAGCAGGGTTGGTTTGTCCGGCCGTTCATCAAGGCGGTTCTCAAGCCAGTCGGCCCGTTGCGGACACAGCATGCCCCCGGGGGCGTCCGGGCGGGTGCTGTCCAGCCCGATCAGGCGCAGGGAGGGCAGGTCTATCTGGAAATGAAGAAAGTTTTCATCCCGCGACGGGCAGGCGTCCGGTGCGAAGACCTTTTTCAGGGTGTCGCGCTGGTCATGGTTGCCGGGCACCAGATACCAGGGCATCCGGAGGTCGGACAAGATGCGCCGGGCCTCCCGGGCCTGCTCCAGTGTTCCGTCATGGGTCAGATCACCGGTAACCAGCACCAGGTCCGGGGCCGGGGACAGGCTGTTGATGTGGGCAATCAGCTTGCTTACCTGTTGCGCTGCGGGCACCACGCCACAGGTCTTTGTGTCATGTTTCATGATGTGAAAATCGCTGATATGGGCAATGAGCATGGTGGAGGAACCCTTGAAATCCGGTTTGAGGGAACATTCCGGCACGGCGCAATGCGGGCTGTTCTTCTTTCGGGTGTTCTTGCACTATTTGCCGTTGGTTTCCAATGGGAAACAGAGGCGTCTTTTGGTGCGGATCGGTTGAAGCAGGGTCCGGGGCCGGTTAAGCGTTTATGGGGCGCATTGAAACCGGTTCAGCGGCAGGAAGGGGAACATTCATGTTGGGTGAAGGGGGTGATGCTGGGAGGCATGCAAGGGTTCTTGGGTGTGTGCCACTGGCAGCAGAGTTTGACGGGGCGGCCGTTTCTTCAACTGTTCGCCGCTTGATGGCGGACATGGAGGCGGTGGTGGAGAAGGGGGGAAGCGGGCTGGTGCTGTCCGTCGAGAGCGGCGGTTCCGGGGAGGCGGCAGCAGCCCTGTTCGGGGAGCTTTCCGATTCGCTGCCGGCTACATTCGGGGCGTGCGACCTGTTCCTTTCCCTGCGGCCGGGGCCGGGGGGCTACGGGCAGGCGGATCGGGATCTGGTGTGTTCACTGGCACCATGCCGGGTGATGCTGGAACATGGGGCCATGATGGCATCGGCGGATCTGGCCCGGATCAGCCGCTTCTACTATCAGGTGCTGGAGGCGGGAATCCGGGTGACCCATATCCTTGGAAGCGGGGCAGATCTGCAACGGCTGGCAAAGCAGATGATGCTGGGCATGCTTCCGGGGCGTTCCCGTTCGGTGATGCATGATCCGGTACTGGCTGGGGACGGTTCTTCTGTCGGAACTTCAGCGGACGGGATGGCGGAACGGGTGGAAGATTTTCTTGCCACCCTGGACCGGCTCCGGCAACGGGACGAATGGCACGGAATGGTTCTGGTTCACAAGGGAATGACGAAAGGAACGATTGCGCGCGCCATCGATGCGGGGTGCACGCTTCTTGTGACACCGGAAAGGGCGGGGGACGGGATTTGTGCCGAACAGCTTTCCCGGATTGCTTCCCTGTGCGGGCGTGCCTGATTAGGGGTGGCTGGGATTTGCCGCCGGGTTCAGGACGCAGAAATTGCAGGGACCGGCTGGTTGTTGGCGAGGCAGGCGGCGCGCAGCGTGTTGGCCATCAGCATGGCGATGGTCATGGGGCCGACCCCGCCGGGCACCGGCGTGATGGCACCGGCGATTCTTTTTGCCGCGGCAAAATCCACGTCTCCGACCAGCCGCATCTTTCCTTCTCCCTTTTCCGGGGCGGCAATGCGATTGATGCCCACGTCGACCACGGTGGCGCCGGGCTTGACCCAATCGGCCTTCACCATAAGGGGGCGGCCGACCGCGGCCACCAGAATGTCGCTCCGGGCGCACAGGCGGGAGAGGTTTTCGGTGCGCGAATGGGCAATGGTGACGGTGGCGTTGGCCAGCAGCAGCAGGTTTGCCAGGGGCTTGCCGACAAGAATGGAACGGCCGATCACCAGTGCATTGAGCCCGGACAGGTCGGGGCCGTGCACCTCATTGATCATCAACATGCAACCGGCGGGCGTGCAGGGGACAAAGGCGTTTTTCAGATCGCCGGAGCCCAGGCGCCCGACATTGATCAGGGTCAGGCCGTCCACATCCTTTGAAGGGTCGATGGCCTGGATGATGACATGTTCATCAAGGTGGGATGGCAGGGGCATCTGCACGAGGATGCCGTGCACGTCCGGGGCGGCGTTCAGGGTGTTGATCAGGTCGAGAAGTTCGGTCTGGGTGGTGGTGTCGGCAAGGGTGTATTCGCGGGAATCAAGGCCGCATTCGCGGGCGATGCGAGTCTTGCTGGAAACATAGATGCGGGAGGCGGGGTCGTTACCCACCAGAATGACGGCAAGTCCGGGTTTCTGCCCGGTATTCGCAACAAAGTCTTGGGTGGCGCTGCGCACATGCGCGCGCACCTTTTCCGCCATTTCCCTGCCATTGATCAGGGTGCCGGGTCCGGCAGCGTGTGTTTCTTTCGTCATGGTGTCCGGTTTCGTATCTGTCATGGGATTGCACTCCCGTTGATTCGACGTGACATTTTGTCGGGACAAGTATCAGTTGACGTGAAAAACCGATAGTGTTTTTGCACGGAATCCATAAAGTGGCGGCAACAGGCCAATGGGGCAATGAAAGGCGTTCGATGAATATTTCAGATCTGATGGTGGTGAGTGAAGAAGTGCGGGATGCGCTTGCGGACAAGCGTCCGGTGGTGGCCCTGGAATCAACTATTATAACCCACGGAATGCCCTATCCGCAGAATCTTGAAACGGCGCTGGCTGTCGAGGCCAGCGTGCGCGAGGCCGGGGCGGTTCCGGCCACCATTGCCATCATGGATGGTGCGTTTCAGGTGGGGGTGGCCGGGGATCAGCTGGAACGGCTGGCGGCGTCGCGGGGAAAGGCCAGCAAGGCGTCGCGGCGCGACGTGGCATGCGTTCTGATCGAGGGCGGTATGGCGGGGACCACCGTTGCCACCACTATGCAGATTTCTGCCCTTGCCGGTATCGAAGTGTTTGCGACAGGGGGAATAGGCGGGGTGCACCGGGGGGCCGCGGAGAGCTTTGACATATCGGCGGATCTGGGAGAACTGGCACGCACGCCGGTGGCGGTGGTGTGCGCAGGCGCCAAGAGCATTCTTGATATCGGCAAGACCCTTGAGGTTCTGGAGAGCAACGGGGTGCCGGTC
>JALWTJ010000105.1 GCA_027082895.1 Hyphomicrobiales bacterium
GACCACAAGATGGCCCGTGCTGCCGGAATTTGCGGGGGTGCCGCTCAGTTCACATCCGCACTGGTGGCCGGGTGTTTCCGGTAAAAGGCCACGGCATCATCCACCATCTGGTCGAGCAGCTTGTTGCCTTCCACGATATGCTTGTCCTTCATGGTGGGGGCAATGGTGGAAATGGCGAGCGTTTCGATGGCATAGGCCGCCTTGTGGTTGCCTTTTGCCGCCAGTTCATTGCCCTGTTTCTGGAAGGAGGCCAGCAGGCGTGAATAGGCTTCCTGAGACAGGTCGGCCTTGAAGCTGGCCCAACTGGTGCGGTTGGCATCTTCCAGAATGGAGCCGGCAAGGGAGCCGATCAGCCAGACGATTTCAGGATTGTCCTTGGCGTTTTCGCCAAGATCCTTGATCAGCTTGATGAAGCGCGCCTTGAAATAATCCTGCGGGCTGACGGTGGGGATGTCTTTTTCGTCGCTGGTTTTCTTGTCGGTCATCGGGGGGCATGTCTTTCTTGGACGCTTGTTGTGTCGTCAGGGGTGTGTCGTGCTTTTCATTTCCGGGGGCTAGATAGCCGAACCCGAGGGGCGGGAGCAACATGCAAACACGACAAAACCGGAATGGCGGGCATTCCGGTTCTGGTGGTGTTGCCATTTTTGTGCCGGTGGTTTGTCCGGCGCGGTGCAGGTTCAGCCTGCGGCTTCCAGTGCCTTTTCGACCGTGATGGCGGAAAGGCCCTGGGCCTGTGCCACCGGTTCGCAGGTCAGCTTGCCGTCGGTCACGTTCAGGCCGTTGGCAAGGTGGGGGTCGGCGCGCAGAGCGTCAACCCAGCCCTTGTCGGCCAGGTTCAGGATATGGGGCAGGGTGGCATTGTTCAGGGCGTAGGTGGAGGTGCGGGCCACGGCGCCGGGCATGTTGGCCACGCAATAATGCACGATATCGTCCACGATGTAGGTGGGGTCGTCATGGGTGGTGGGGTGGGAGGTTTCAAAACATCCCCCCTGGTCGATGGCCACGTCCACCAGAACGGCACCCTTCTTCATGGTGGAAAGCATGGA
Organism: Hyphomicrobiales bacterium; assembly: GCA_027082895.1. GTDB lineage: Bacteria > Pseudomonadota > Alphaproteobacteria > Rhizobiales > Devosiaceae > DROE01. The sequence continues at coordinate 1,047 of JALWTJ010000105.1, forward strand.
TTTGCTGACAAGCTTGGGGGCAGCAGCCCCCGGGATCAGCACCGCGCCCACGACCAGATCGGCCCCGGCGACCTGTTCGGCAAGGGAGGCGCTGTTGGAATAAAGGACGCGGGCGCTGGCACCAAAATGGTGATCCAGACGTTCCAGCACGACCGGGTTGCGATCCAGGATGGTGACGTCCGCCTGCAGCCCCACGGCCATCTGGGCCGCGTTGAAGCCGACGACGCCGCCACCCAGCACCACGACCTTGCCGGGCTGAACGCCGGGCACGCCGCCCAGCAGCACGCCGCGGCCCCCATGGGCCTTTTCAAGGGCTCCGGCACCGGCCTGGATGGACATGCGTCCGGCCACCTGGCTCATGGGTTTGAGCAGGGGCAGGCCACCGGCGGCATCAGTTACCGTTTCATAGGCGATGCAGGTGGCGCCGGACGCGAGCAGATCATTGGTCTGGGGGGCGTCGGGGGCCAGATGCAGGTAGGTGAACAATACCTGGCCGGGGCGCAGCATCTTGCGCTCAACGGCCTGGGGTTCCTTTACCTTGACGATCATGTCGGCGCTGGCAAACACTTCCTGTGCGTCGGCGGCGATCCTTGCGCCTGCCTTGCGGTAGGTGTCATCGCCCGCGCCAATTCCGTTGCCGGCACCGGACTGGACCACAACCTCGTGGCCATGGCCGACGGCCTCGGCAACGCTTTCGGGGGTCATGCCGACCCGGTATTCGTGATTCTTGATTTCTGATGGTACGCCGATGCGCATGATGCCCTCCTCATGAATTCCAATGCATTCAGATTAGTTGGTGGCTTGCGAAAGTTTGTTGCTTTGTTTGGTGGAAAACGCATAATCATTCGGAAAATATTCGATTAATTGGCGGAGATATGCAATAATGTCGCGGCTTGGTGATGTTGACCGCAAACTGTTGCGTCTGGTGCAGG
>JALWTJ010000106.1 GCA_027082895.1 Hyphomicrobiales bacterium
CTACAAGGAGCGCAACAAAATCGAGCGGTTCTTCGGCCGCCTGAAGGCATCCTTCCAGCGCATTGCAACCCGCTACGAGAAAACGTCACGCAACTTCTTGGCGATGATCAAACTGGCTTCTGTCAGGCTGTGGATCGAGTTTTATGAGTCGGCTGCCTAATATGGCAGGTTCGAATCCGCCACCAAGCTGAAGGATGTCAATAACCTGATAGGCGCATGAGGGGTGGGGCCATTTGTGATAGGGCCGATACCCTCAGGAATACGTAACCGTTGTCCCATTACGCCGGTTGGATTGCTGGCTGGCGGGCTCACCATGCGGCTCATAACCAAGATGCTCGGTCAACTCGGCACCCAGCATCCGTTCCATCAGGCGGACCTTAGTTCTTTCATCAGGCCCTTGCCTGCCAGCAAGCCCTCGGACCGTTCAACGCCGCAAAGCAGCTCGTCCAGCAGTTCCTTGGAAATCGTCATTGTCGTCATGCTCCTTCAGTTGCGAAGCATGGGTCAAATTACTCGCACACAGAAGGTCGGATAGTCTCCTACCTCCGGGCCTATGACAGCGTCACGGCCGCGCGCGAAAGCCTGTACCGTCACATCAATTTCTACAACACTAGGGGGGGCATGTCTGCCGTCAGGGTTTTGGATGTTCCCAAACCAACGGACAACAATCTTTTTCCCGTTATCTCAACCTTAAACTTTCGCGCTGATCTTGATTCCCGCACCCGAAAAAGGGTGGCGCGGAGATTCAGCAGAGACTTCCGCAAGCGTTCAGAAGGACGAATCCACCGCCGAAGAGCGGCTTTCCGAAAACCGGCTGAAAAGCCCTTCGTCTGGAGAAACGACCATGACAAGCATCCTCACCAATTCCAGTGCCCTTGTTGCCTTGCAGACCTTGCGGAGCATTGCCAACAACCTGGACAAAACCCAAAATGAAATATCGTCGGGCAAATCCATTGCAACTGCAGCAGACGGTTCATCCGTATGGGCCATCTCCAAGGTCATGGAATCCGACGTCAGCGGTTTCAAGACGATTTCCAGCTCGTTGGCGCTTGGCGAATCAACCGTGGCTGTTGCCCGCCAATCGGCAGAGACCGTCACTTCTCTGGTGACCGACATCAAGACCAAGATCGTCGCGGCCCAGGGATCGAACGTTGACCGTACAAAACTGCAGAACGAACTTTCCGCCCTGCGGGAACAGATCAAATTGGTTGTTGGTGCCGCCCAATTCAACGGCTTGAACCTTCTGGATGGGTCAACAACAGGTACCAACGTTAACGGCAATACCGGCGTCGATGTTCTCGCATCGCTCGATCGTGATGCATCGGGCAATGTTGCTGCCGCTTCGGTAGGTGTAGATGCGCAGAACCTGTCGCTTTCCGCGGGCACCCCTCTTGCCGCAACCGCGGCCGCAGTGGGTGTCGACGGGGGCGTGCTGAATGTTATTGATGCCGCCGATGGTGGCACCAACGACAATATCATTCTGGATACATTTGCATTTCTGGATAACGCCGGCGCTGCGGCTGGAACCTCCGCACTCAAGGGCAATACGGCCGGGCTTGTTCCAACGCTGAACAGCGGCTTGATGGCTGGCGATCAGCTGACAATGACGATCGGTTCAGTCAAGGCAAAGTATGTCGTGAAAGCAGGCGATACCGCATCCGCAATCGCGGGGGGTATGAAAAACGCCCTCATTTCCGCGGGTATTGATACGAGCAAGTTCACCCTGGACGTTTCTGTAGCCGGGAAACTCAAAATCTCCAACCTGACCAATACCGGGGTGTCTTATTCGTTTTCGGCATCCCGCGGCACTGGTGGGCTTTCCGATCTGGCAAGCATGGACATCTCGACCCTGAGTGGCGCACAGAGCGCTCTGTCGAAGATCGAAAACGTCATCCAGACGGCGGTCGATGCATCTGCGGCATTTGGTGCAGCACAGAACAGGCTCAAGATTCAGTCCGACTTCGTGATGAAGCTGACC
>JALWTJ010000107.1 GCA_027082895.1 Hyphomicrobiales bacterium
ACGCCGCCATTGCAGCGGCCATTGATGCGCAGAAACAGCGGGTGCCCGGTTTTGCCGGTCTGCATCTGGAAGGGCCGCATCTGAGCATTGCCCGCAAAGGGGCTCATGATCCATCCCTGATCCGTCCCATGCAGGAAGATGATGTGCAGGTGCTGATCCGGGCCGCCCATGCGCTGGACCGCCTGATCGTGACCGTCGCCAGCGAGAATGTGTCGCCCGAACAGGTGGCCACCCTGACCGCGGCCGGCATACGCATATCCATCGGCCATTCCGATGCCCCTCTGCAGGATGTCCGGGCGCTGCTGGATGCCGGTGCCTCCCTGTTCACCCACCTTTTCAATGCCATGAGTCCCCTGACCTCACGCGCGCCGGGCATGGTTGGAGCCGCCCTTGGCAGTTCCACCGCCGCCGCCAGCATCATTGCCGACGGTTTTCACGTGCACCCCGAAACGATCCGCATCGCCATGGCTGCAAAGACGGACCCGGCACAACTGTTCCTTATTTCCGATGCCATGTCCTGCGTGGGAACGGATGTGCGCAGCTTTGTCCTTAATGGGCGGACCATCACCCGCACCAATGGCAAGCTGACCCTTTCCGACGGCACCCTTGCAGGGGCCGATCTGGAGCTGTCCAGCGCTCTGCGCTACATTGTGAACGTGGTCGGAGCGCCCCTTGAACGGGGGCTGAAGATGGTCACGTCCTATCCCGCCCGGGCCGCAGGTCTTGAAGGGCGCGGCGTTCTGAAACCCGGAGCGCGCGCCGATTTTGTCTGGCTGGATGATGCCCTGAACGTGCAGCAGGTCTGGATTGGCGGCAATGCGCTTTGCCTTCCCGCATCGGATGGCGCAGGGGGAACTCAGGCTGCCCGTGCCGGAAACGGCTGACATGGGTCAGGTGTTCCGTCAGTTGTAGATGGCCGTGGGATTGATGAAATAGCGTGTTGCGATGGGCAGGATGGCCCCGCCCATGGCCGGGGCATTGGGGCCGATACTGCCCTCCCGGATGAGGGGTTTCCTGATACCCGTCACCTCCATTGCCTCCAGATGGCTGCGGGTCGATTGCACGACATCGCTGCGCACATTGTCCGGCATGCCACCATCAATGATGATTTCGGTGAAGTCGATCACCGAGCAGGTGGCAACGATGGCCGTGGCAAGGGAGCGCCCCACCAGTGCGATCCATGTTGCCAGCACCGGGCCGGGATCTCCCCAATCGTCGGGCTGCTGCCACAGAATATCGGGATTTTGCCCGTTTTCCCGCATCAGGTTTGCCAGAACATAGATGGACGCCCGGTCGATCAGGGAAACCGTATCGGGCGCATCCCCGGCCATGGGCATGGCACCGAACGAGCCTGCATTACCGGTGGGGCCGGTAATGACGTGGTGGTTGAGAACGATACCGCCGCCGATGAAGAACCCCACATGAAAATAGCAGAAATTTTCCGAACCGTGCCCGTTCCCCAACAGCAGTTCGGCGCTGCACCCCGCCGTGGCATCATTTTCCAGAAATGTTTCCAGTCCGGTAGCCTGGGAAATGGCTCCCTTCAGGTCAAATCCTTCCCATGCACGCATCTTGCCTTCCGGCGCCCCTACCTGTTCCCCCCATTTCCAAATTTCGAACGGCATGGCGATGCCCAGCCCGAAAAGCCGTGCCTGGTGTTCCGGTGGCAGTGTGGCACGCAGTTCGCGGGCCCCGCGCGTGACAAAATCCACGATCTGTTCGGTGCCGGGAAAAGAATAGGCGATACGTCGGCGCTCGGTGATCGCGCCGACGAAATCCATCAGCACCAGATCGGCGCTGCGCCGTCCCACCTTCAGCCCCAGGGAAAAGACCCCGTCCGGATTGAGTCGCATCGGGACCGAGGGCTGGCCCACCTTTCCGCGCACGGGCTTGTCCCGCACCAGCAGCTGTTCCTTTTCCAGCGACCGCATGATGACGGTGGCCGTCTGGGCGGAAAACCCGGCAAT
>JALWTJ010000108.1 GCA_027082895.1 Hyphomicrobiales bacterium
AGGGATTGCGGCCTGCATGGCTGCTGCGGCTGGGCCTGTTCATCTATGATCACATGGGGGGGCGCAAGCTGCTGCCGCCAACCCGAACCCTGGACATGCGGACCGACCCCGTTGCCCGTCCGCTCAAGCCCCTCTACTCCCGGGCCTTCGAATATTCGGATGCCTGGGTCAATGATGCTCGAATGGTGGTTCTGAATGCGCGTGACGCGGCGAACCGGGGAGCAGAGATCCTTACCCGGACGCGGGTGGTGCGCGCAGAGCGGCGCGCTGACGAATGGAAAGTGACTGTGGTCAATAAAAAGGGCGAAGAACGGGTTATCCTGGCCCGGGCATTGATCAACGTGGCCGGCCCATGGGTCGACAAGGTCCTGGCGGATGCCATTCACGAGGATGACGGCAAGCATATCCGGCTGGTCAAAGGCTCCCACATCGTGGTCAGAAAACTGTATGATCACGACAGGTGCTACATTTTCCAGAATGCGGATGGACGGATCATCTTTGCCATCCCTTACGAGGAGGACTATACCCTGATCGGCACCACCGACGAGGACTATCAGGGAGATCCGGCAAAGGTGCATATTTCGGATGCCGAAACCACCTATCTTTGTGACGCCGCCAGTGAATATTTCGCCAACCCGGTCACGCCCGATCAGATCGTCTGGTCCTACTCGGCCGTCCGTCCGCTGCTGGATGACGGGGCAAGCAAGGCGCAGGAAGCCACCCGGGAATATGTGTTGACGGTGCAGAACGGCAAGGGGGCTCCCAACATAAATGTCTACGGGGGCAAGCTGACTACCTATCGCAAGCTGGCCGAAACGGTCATGGAGCGGATTGCCGACATTCTGGAGCCGCGCGGAAAGGGCTGGACGGCAACGGCCCCCCTGCCCGGAGGAGATTTTCCGGTGAGAGGTTTCGCGGATCTCGTTGCGAGGCTTTCCGGAGACTATCCATTTATCGAACCGGAGCATGCACGCAGGCTGGCGCGCCTTTACGGCACGCTGGCATGGGAGATTCTGGGAGACGCAAAGAAAATTTCTGACCTGGGTCAGTTTTTCGGAGCCGGTCTTTATGCGACCGAAGTCCGCTACCTGATGCAACGGGAATGGGCGCGGACCAGTGAAGATATATTGTGGCGCCGCACAAAGCGCGGCCTGCGTCTCGACGCGGCCGGGGTGGCAGCGCTGGAGGCGTTCCTTGCCCGGGAACAGCCGGTGGAGCTACAGCCTGCCGACCTGCGCGCCTGAACGCCAAAGAGGCACGCCCTGCCCGCACGCACACCTTGCCGGTGGTCGTTCCCTGCCCCCCTTGCGGGTCAGCAAGACCTAGAGCGTGTCTGTTTCTGATGGAATCAAGACCACGCTCTATCTGTTTGATATTTCCGCACTTCTTGTCCGAAAACCGCTTCACACTTTTCGGGAAGTGCTCTAGAGCGTGCCTGTTTCTGATGGAATCAAGACCACGCTCTATCTGCTTGATATTTCCGCACTTCTTGTCCGAAAACCGCTTCACACTTTTCGGGAAGTGCTCTAGCCGGCAATATCCATTGTTGCCACCACCTGCCAGAACACGTCCATTCCCGGATCAAATACCCGCACCGTGTCTGTCCCGGCTGGCACTACAGAGGGAAAAAGCTGCGGCGTGCTCTCCCGTTGCAGCCGGATGAACTTCCGGTTGGGCGGCAGGCCGTAGAAATCGGCTCCATGGAGTGAAACGAAACCTTCCAGCCTGTCCAGCGCCCCGGCATCATCGAACAGTTGCGTGATGCAGGCCATGGCGTTCAGGGCGGTAAATATTCCCGCGCAGCCGCATTCGCAAAGCTTGGCCTCCCTTGCGTGGGGAGCGGAGTCGGTGCCGAGGAAAAAGCGCCTGTCGCCAGAGGTTGCAGCTTCAAGCAGGGCCTGGCGATGGGTCTCGCGTTTGGCCACCGGCAGACAATAATAGTCCGGCCTGATTCCGCCCACCAGCATCGCGTTGCGATTGATGATCAGGTGATGGGCGGTGACGGTTGCCGCCAGCCCGGAATCGGCGGAACGCACATAGGCAACCCCCTGCCGGGTCGTGACGTGTTCAAGGACAATGGGCAGCGCGGGAAACCGTTGGCGAAGCGGCTCCAGCACCTGTTCCAGAAACACCTGTTCCCGGTCGAAAATATCGACGTCCCTGCGGGTTACTTCCCCGTGCACCAGCAAGGGCAGGGCCAGTTGTTGCATGCGCTCGAGCACGGGAAATATCTTTTCCATATCCCGCACGCCGCTGGCCGAATTGGTGGTGGCACCGGCCGGGTACAGCTTGACGGCCCGAATCAGCCCGGCGACCGCGGCCCGTTCCACTTCCGCCGGTTGCGTAGCTTCGGTCAGATAAAGGGTCATCAGGGGTTCAAAGGACGATCCGAGGGGAAGCGCGGCCATGATCCGGTCGCGATAGGCCTCCACCCCGGCGCAGTCGGTGATGGGGGGCACCAGATTGGGCATGATGACGGCGCGGCCGAAATGGGCAGCGCTGATGGAGGCGACTGCCCGCAACATGTCGCCGTCCCGCAGGTGAAGGTGAAAATCGTCCGGCTGACGCAGTTCCAGCGTCCTGGTAGCGCTCATGGGCAGATGTCCCGTTGCTGACTGGCAGGATCATCCCCGATTCCGTAACCGGGGGAAAGCCCCATGACAGCATGGACCATCCGGGCACGGGGAATCGTGCCAGATACCCAAGGACAATTCATTCAAAAGGGGGGGGAATGGTGCCCGGGGGCGGATTTGAACCACCGACACGAGGATTTTCAGTCCACTGCTCTACCCCTGAGCTACCCGGGCCAGATTGAAGGAATACTTCTTCAAAATGCCCGCGGTTTATAGGAGGTCGCCCGGCATCTGTCCAGCGTGCATTGAGCGGAATCCTCAAATTTTATGAACGGGGAAATTTCCCTGCCGGAACGCGGAACATTTCACGCCGTCGGCAGGGAAATCCGTAACTTGCAAGATCAGGCGCCCGCGCTGGCCACCTTGGCCCCGACGGGCTTGTTGGCCCTGATGATCCGGTAACCGGCATAGATGGTAACCAGGCCCAGGAACTCGGTAACGAACAGGGCGTTCACGAAACCGAAACGGGTGAAACTGCCCCCGATACCGGGCAGCAGCCCGCCAATGGCGATCAGGATATTGCCCTGAAAGCGGGCCTGCTTGTCACCCCTTGCGTAATATTTGAAAGCCGAATAAAGGGCCCCGCCGACAAGAAAGATGAAGGCGTAAATGTTGATGAAGGGGGAGAAAAGGCGCACCCACTGCCAGTCAAAGACCCGACCGGTCAGCTTCTGGTCGAAATCGGGACCAACCGTGATCGGCGTCAGGATGACGCAGATGGCGGCAACCAGAATGATAGCTCCCATCAGAACCGTGGTCACGTTGGCAAACTTGCGGTTCATCAACAGGTAAACCGACCCTTGCGCCAGGGGGAAACCGCCCAGCAGGGCACCCACGATATACCATACGCGCACATTGAGCTGGCTCCAGCCGAAAAGAATATTGACGCTTTCGGACAGGGTGCCCATGCCAAAGGTGATGACACCAATCAGCCACCACAGCAGATATTGTGTCTTGTGTTCCTGGTAATGGGCCAGAAGTTGACGGGCGAAAAATGCTGAAAAAATACTTGTAATTATCGGGACGTATTCAACCAGTCTATCCATGACGGGCTCTCTTTCTGTTCCGATGTTGAGGTTGGTCGTGATGGCAGGATGCAAAAACCTGCTGCATGCCGTCCTATCGGCCCAAGCCGGAAAATCAAGGAGAATCGTGTTTCCACAGATCACAATTCACGACAAATTGTCCGGTAGCCAACGGGGGCCGGCACTGTGTGCCATTGGCGCCGGGCACACAACACCACGAATCAGAATTCGCCCGTGCCCTTGCCGTCAATATCCCCTTCCCCCATGCTTTCGATATCGGCAGGTTCGCCGGGAATGACATAGGCACCCGAGAGCCATCGGTTCAGGTCGATATTGGAACAACGCAGGGAGCAGAAGGGATGGTATCTGGTGCTGGATTTTCCGTTGCAGATGGGACAGGGGCGGGACGGGTGCAATCGCGCCACACGCCCCTTGCCGGAAGAAGAGGCGGGGGCGGGGGGCGAACCGGCACGGCCGGTTTTCTTTCCGGTGTCACTCATACGCCGGACGCCGCGGACTGGTTGAGCCAGTTGAACTGCACCGGATAGCCAGCGCCGGTCAAAAGGGCAACGGTTTCAAAAAGAGGCAGGCCCACAACGGCGTGATAGGAGCCGGAAAGGCGCTGCACAAAGGCCCCGGCAATGCCCTGAATGGCATATCCACCGGCCTTGCCGCGCCATTCGGCGCTGGCCAGATAGGACTCGATTTCCCGCGAAGTCAGACGTTTGAAACGGATCTTTGTTTCCACCAGCCGGCTGTGCACCTTGCCCCCCACATCAAGCAGGCACACGCCGGTATATACCCGGTGGGAACGGCCGGACAGCAGGCGCAGGGCGCTGGCGGCCTCTTCCATCGTATCCGCCTTGGGCAGGATGCGACGGCCCACGGCCACCACCGTATCCGCCCCCAGCACCAGCGCATTTTCGGCAATGCCCGCCTGCAGGGCCTTGTGGCGGGTAGACATGGCCTTGCTCTGGGCAAGCCGGACGGCCAGCTTGCGCGGCAGTTCCCCGCGTTCGGGCGTTTCGTCCAGATAGGCGGGCAACAAATGTTCGGGCTCGATGCCGATCTGGTTGAGCAGGGCCAGACGACGGGGCGACGCGGAAGCAAGTATCAGTTCGGGTCGGGTGGCCATGAAACGGATTTATCCTTGAAAAGGCGAGTGTGCACGCGGTACTGCCGCACACCTGCCGGTCGCTCCGGGTCCGGTTTTGCCGGCTCGCCTGATCACTTGAATCGGTAGGTAATGCGCCCCTTGGTCAGGTCATAAGGGGTCATTTCCACCAGAACCTTGTCGCCTGCCAGCACGCGGATGCGGTTCTTGCGCATGCGTCCGGCCGTGTGGGCAATGATTTCGTGATCATTTTCCAATTTCACGCGAAAGGTGGCATTGGGCAGCAATTCCATGATGACGCCGGGGAATTCCAGCAATTCTTCTTTGGCCATTTAGTCTCTCTTGATAGCATCCGTTCCCGGTTGACTTCTGGGTAAAACGAAAATCACCATTGGGAACAGATGATGGTGAATCCGGGATCGTGAATTGGCGCGAACCTATCTGAAATCTTTGCGCTTGTGAACCTTTAGAAACCAGCAGGAAAGTCAGGTTGCCGCAAGCTCCTTGAGCCGGGAAGAAATGGTGGCCCGCAAACCGTCGCGCAGTTGCTGATAGGCGGCCAGCCGGGCATCCCGGCTCCCTTCAACCAGGGTCGGGTCCGGGGTTGGCCAGTGTTCAATGCGCGCCGCATCCAGACTGCGCTGCGCCACGGCATTGCGGGCCTCATCGGACAGGGTCACCACCAGGTCAAAGCGGCTTGCCACCAGTTCGTCCATGGTGTGGGGGGTATGCACCGACATGTCGATGCCCATTTCTTCCATCACCGCGTGCACGAAACCATCCGCCTGGCCGGAACGAGCCCCGGCGGAGCGGGCAATGAGCTTGCCGGGAAACAGAAAGCGGGCCAGCGCGGCGGCCACGGGAGAACGTACCGAGTTCATGGAACAGACGAACAGCACCGTGGGCAATTGCCGGTCGCTCGGGTCGGCAAAACGGGCATGGGGCTGGAGGGCACACAGAAGAGTGAACAGGCGCCGGGCGGTGTTCATATCCATTTCCAGCTTGTTGTCCAGGCGCTGGCGCAGCAGATCGGCGGCATCATTGTGCAGCCCGCGCCGCCCCATGTCCACGGCTTCGATCTGGTAGGGAGAGGCGGACTTGATGGCCTCGTAATAACTTTCGCGCACCCGGAAATAATCCCGGATCAGGGGACGGAACGGGGTCAGGGACAGGGTGTGGGCGGCAATGGGTTCGAAACTGGTGGGGTGACGGACATCGAACATCACCAGATTGCCGATGATGGACATGTGCAGGGCAAACGGGCCGGTGGCCTTCACCCGGGCGGGGAAGAAGGCATTTTCCTCCAGCAGGTCAAAAATGGCCACCTTTCGCTCGTGGGCCTCGTCCGGGTCGGAAGAAACGATGGTCCCCGGATCAACGGTCACCGAAATGATCCGGTCGGTTTCAGGATCGAACGAAGGCGTGTTCATGACGGGCAATCCGCTTTGTTCATGAATTGCGCCGGATGGATACGGAACGGCCATGGGCGGGCAGATCTTCGGCATTGGCCAGGGTGACGGTCGGCCCGCCAAGAGCGGCCAGCGCGTCGGGCGTGCAGCCAAGAAGGGAGGTGCGCTTCATGAAATCCATGGTTCCCAGCCCGGAGGCAAAGCGTGCCGTGCCCGACGTGGGCAGAACATGATTGGATCCCCCCACATAGTCCCCGATGGCCTCCGGAGTATGATGCCCCAGAAATATCGCCCCGGCGTGGCGTACATCAGGCAGGAGCCGTTCGGGATCATCGACCGCCAGTTCCAGATGCTCGGGGGCCATGATGTTGGCCAGGGCAACCGCCCGTTCCAGATCGGGCACGCAGATGATGGCGGCGCTGTTCTGCCAGCCCCTTGTGGCCGTATCGTTGCGCGGCAGGGTGGCAAGCTGGCGCTCCACCTCCCGTTCCACGGCATCGGCCAGGTCCTGATCGGGAACAAGGCACAGGGCGCGGGCGCCCGATCCGTGTTCGAGCTGGGCCAGCATGTCCGCGGCGATCCAGGCCGGATTGGCAGAATTGTCGGCAATGATCATGACCTCGGAGGGTCCGGCGATCATGTCGATCCCCACCTGCCCGAATACCTGCCGCTTGGCTTCGGCCACATAGGCATTGCCCGGCCCCACGATCTTGGCCACAGGGGCAATGGACGCGGTGCCATAGGCCAGCGCACCGATGGCCTGGGCCCCGCCTACCCGGTAGATTTCATCCACCCCGGCAATGGAAGCGGCGCTGAGCACGGCGTCGTTCACCTGACCGTCGGGGGTGGGCACCACCATGGCGATCCGTTCCACACCGGCGACCTTGGCCGGAATGGCGTTCATGAGCACCGAAGAGGGGTAGGAGGCCAGCCCGCCGGGAACGTAAATTCCCACCGCATCAACCGGCGTCCAGCGGATTCCAAGGCTCACCCCTTGCGCGTCGGTATAAATGTGATCGTTGGGCTTCTGTCGGGCATGGTGGGACCAGATCCGCTCCCGGGCAAGTCTGAGAGCATCAACAATGTCCGGATCGGTGGCCGTGAGAGCCTTCTTGACCCGCTCCGGACTGAAACGAAGGGATTCCATATCCAGGCTGAGCCGGTCAAACTTCCGGGTCAGTTCCAGCAGTGCCCTGTCGCCCTGTTGCCGGACCTGGGCCAGAATGTCGGACACGATGGCCCGGATACGCCCGGAATCCTGTTCGCTGGCACCGCATGCGCGGGCAAATTTTTCCTGAAAACCCGTTTCACCATCTCTTAATCGGACAACCATCGGGGGACTACTCGAATTTCTCGCACTTTTTTTCGATGCGGACGCACCGTTGAAGAACAGACGCCCCGTTCAACAGATTTCTCAGTCCGATTCAAGGGGGTGGCCGGGAACGGCCCGGGCGGCCCAGCTTGCCCCCAGATCGTTCAGCCGAAGTTCGAGACATTCTACCATGAGTTGAATGGTGCCGCCACCGGCAAATCGAAGTGCTACGGTTCCGGAGGGCATCTCCCCGGGTTCAAAGGTGATGGAGAGCAGATCCAGAACCCCGTCCCGGGCCTTCAGGTTGATGCCGGAGGACGTGACGGCAAGAACATGTTCGAAATGAATGGCCGACCGGCGACGCTGGCCCTTGGTGCGCAAATCCCCTTCTTCCCATACATAGCGATTCATCAGGGCGGCAAAGCGCCGGTCCGAGCGGGCAAACCCCATATCCGCCACCCGGATGATGGCATCCTGAGTATAGGCGGAAATCACTTCAAGGTCCTG
>JALWTJ010000109.1 GCA_027082895.1 Hyphomicrobiales bacterium
ACGCCCCACCGTGCAGGTCGGCGACCCGTTTACCGAAAAGCGGCTGATGGAAGCCACACTGGAACTGATGGCCACCGGGGCCGTCATTGCCATTCAGGACATGGGCGCGGCGGGCCTGACCTGTTCCGCCGTTGAAATGGGCGCCAGCGGCAATCTGGGCATGGAACTGGATCTGGACGCGGTACCGGTCCGGGAAACGGGCATGACCCCTTACGAAATGATGCTGTCGGAAAGCCAGGAGCGCATGCTCATGGTCCTGCGCCCCGAAAAAGAGGCAGAGGCGCGGGCCGTCTTCGAGAAATGGGAACTGGATTTCGCCACCGTCGGAAAAACCACGTCCGACCACCGTTTCCGCGTACTGTGGCAGGGCACGGAAGTGGCCAATCTGCCCATCAATGAACTGGGGGATGAAGCTCCCGAATATGACCGCCCATGGACACCGACGCCCCCTGCCGCCCCTGCTCCGCAACTGCCGGAAACGGATATCGCCGATGCCCTGCTCGCCCTGCTTGGAAACGCCAACCTGTGCTCCCGCCGCTGGGTATGGGAACAGTATGATACCCTGATCAGCGGCAACTGCCTGCAACTGCCCGGCGGTGACGCCGGCGTGGTGCGCGTTGACCCGGCACGAAAAAAGGCCCTTGCCTTTTCCTCCGACGTCACCCCGCGCTATTGCGACGCCGATCCCTTCGAAGGCGGCCAACAGGCAGTGGCCGAATGCTGGCGCAACCTTTCCGCCACCGGCGCGCGGCCCCTTGCCTGCTCGGACAACCTGAATTTCGGCAACCCGGAAAAGCCGGAAATAATGGGGCAACTGGTCGGCGCCATCAAAGGCGTTGGCGCCGCCTGCCGCGCCCTTGATTTCCCCATCGTTTCGGGCAACGTGTCCCTTTACAACGAGACCAACGGCACCGGCATACCACCAACCCCCACCATTGCCGGCGTCGGGCTGCTGGATGATTACCAGGCCATGGCCCGCATCGCCTTTTCAGCACCGGGTCAGGCCATCTTTCTCGTCGGCGCCCCGAAAGACTGGGGCACCCACCTGTCCCGCTCCCGTTATGCACAAATCCTTCACGGCAGCAACGAAGGCCCCCCGCCTCCCGTCGATCTGGAAAAGGAACGGACAAATGGCCAGTTCATCCGCCAGGCCATCCGGGAAGGTGTTACCCGCACCGTGCACGATTGCAGCGACGGAGGCATTGCCATTGCGCTGGCCGAAATGTGCCTTGCCGGAAACACGGGTGCAACCATTACGTCAGCGCCCGGTGGGAAGGACACCGCAAGCCTGTTCGGCGAAGATCAGGGCCGCTACCTGATTGCCCTGCCCGAAGAAAACATCGCCGCCCTTGAAAGGCTGGCCGCAAATGTCTCCGTCTCCGAAAGACCCACGCTTTGCCAGATCGGCACAACCGGCGGGCAAAGCTTGAAGCTGGGCCAAAGCCGTGCCATATCTCTTGCGGAATTGCGAAGCGCCCATGAAGACTGGTTCCCCCGCTTCATGGACAACTAGTTCAAGGACCCCACCCCATGGATACAGCCGAAATCGAACGACTGATAAAGCAGGCCATCCCGGACGCCAGGGTTCTCGTGCAGACCGGTGACGGGCACCATTTCACCGCCACCGTGATTGCCGCCTCCTTTGAAGGCAAGTCCCGCGTGCAGCAACACCAGATGGTCAATGCCGCCCTGAAGGGCATCATCGGTTCCGACCAGTTGCACGCCCTTGCCCTGCAAACCGGCACCCCGGAATAGCGCCATTGTCCCGCGCCGTTCTTTTCGACGTGGATGGCGTTCTCATCCATTCCATGTTCCATCCCGACCCGGCCCGGTGCCGGCGCTGGGACCGGCACATGCACGAAGATCTGGGAATTGACAGTGAAGGTTTCCGCACCTTCTTTGACGGCCGCTTTCGCGACATCGTAAGGGGCCGCAAATCCCTGCTTGGCGAACTGACGGAGTTT
>JALWTJ010000110.1 GCA_027082895.1 Hyphomicrobiales bacterium
CCATGATGCTGACATCGACCTTTATCCGGGTACGGGAATCCAACTGAGGAACACGGGGAATCTGCACGTTCATGCCTGCCGGTTGCCGGGGGTGGATGACGGGCCGGACACCGCACCCGACTTGCGGCCGGCAGCTGTGTCATAGGCCTTCACGATACGGGCCACCAGGGGATGGCGAACCACGTCGGAAAAGGTGAAGCGCGTCACGTTCACGCCCTGCACGCGGGCCAGCAGGTCCACGGCCTCGACCAGACCCGATGTCTGGCCGGGCGGCAGATCCACCTGGGAAGGATCGCCGGTAATGATCATCTTGGAGTTTTCCCCCATGCGGGTCAGGAACATCTTCATCTGCATGGCAGTGGTATTCTGGGCCTCATCCAGAATGACGATGGCATTGGCCAGGGTCCGTCCGCGCATGAAGGCCAGGGGGGCCACCTCGATGGCGCCCGATGCCAGGGAACGTTCGATATTTTCCGGGTACATCATGTCGTGAAGGGCGTCATAGAGCGGGCGCAGGTAGGGGTCCACCTTGTCCTTCATGTCCCCGGGCAGGAAGCCAAGCCTTTCCCCCGCTTCCACCGCAGGCCGTGACAGGATGATCCGCTCGATATGGCCCTTTTCCAGCAGGGAAGCGGCATAGGCCACGGCCAGATAGGTCTTGCCGGTTCCGGCCGGGCCGATACCGAACACCAGATCGTTGCCCTCAAAGGCACGCATATAGGCGTCCTGGGCGGGAGAACGGGCCATGATGGTCGACTTGCGGGTGGCAAAGCGGGCCATGCGCAGGCGGCCGTTACCGTCCTTTTCCGGTGCAGGAACAGAAAGGGTATCGGCGGAAAGAACCATGCGGATGGCTCCCTCCACATCCCCCGCCGCAATGTTTCCACCCTGTTCCAGAAGATCATAAAGGGATTCCAGCACCTGGCGGGCATCCGCGACCGCATCGGGGGTACCGGCAATCTTGAGCAGGTTGCCGCGCGGGGTGATGCGCACATGCAGTTTCTGTTCGATCAGGGCAATGTTCTGATCGAATTCCCCATAGAGCTGGGATGCCAGACGGTTGTCATCAAAGGCCAGTTCCCGTTCATGGGGGGATTGTTCATTCACTTCGCGGGTCGATGTACTCACGAAACGTTTCCTTGTGTGTTCATCGTCCCCGAAACAGCATTCAGGGCACCACCGTCTCGTTGCGCTGCGTTGGATGGCAGCCATTCCCCCTCGAGAGAATTGGGGCCCACGGCGCGAACATGCACCGGCACGATGGAGCCGATGGCCGAGGCCGGCGCATCCAGATGAACGGCCTGCAAATAGGGAGAACGGCCGGCCAGCTGCCCGGCCCGGCGGCCCGGCTTTTCCAGCAGCACATCAAGGGTCTGGCCCAGACAGTGCTGGTTGAATGTCTGCTGCTGCTGCCGGATCAGGGCCTGCAATTGCTGAAGGCGTTCGTCGGCCACCGCCCCTTCCACCTGATCCTTCATGGCGGCTCCGGGGGTGCCGGGCCGCGGAGAATATTTGAACGAATAGGCAGAGGCGTAGCCTACTTCTTCCACAAGGGACATGGTCTGGGCAAAATCCGCATCGGTTTCACCGGGAAAGCCAACGATAAAATCACCGGAAAGAGCAATGTCGGGGCGGCTGTGCCGGATGCGGTCAATGATCCGGAGATAGGAATCACGGGTGTGCCGGCGGTTCATGGCGTCAAGGATCCGGTCCGAGCCGCTTTGAACAGGCAGATGCAGGTAGGGCATCAGGCTGGCCAGTTCCCCGTGGGCGGCGATCAGGCTGTCATCCATGTCGTTGGGGTGGGAGGTGGTGTAGCGCAGACGGGCAAGGCCGGGAATGCGGGAAAGGGCGCGCAGCAGATCGGCAAGGCCGATTTCCCGCCCCCGGGCATCGGTGCCATGATAGGCGTTGACATTCTGTCCCAACAGGGTGATTTCGCGCACACCGGCAGCAACAAGAG
>JALWTJ010000111.1 GCA_027082895.1 Hyphomicrobiales bacterium
CGCGTGCTGGCATACAGACCCGGACGCCATGGCGACAGATGACGGCAATGGGAAGAAAGGCAAGGCGGACGAGGATGGCGGTGGTGCCAACGGCTCTTGCCGTGGCCAGTGTACTGTTCTCCCATGGGGCTCTGGCAGGGCCGGGCCAAAACCGAATCGCCGTTTTCGCTGCCCTGGACAAGAGCGCCGGGGAAGTGACCACGCTCAAGGTGCCCATCAACGAGACGGCGAAATTCGGCACCTTCCGTATTACCCCGCGCACCTGCCACACGCGGCCTCCCACGGAAGAGCCCCGCACCATGGCCTTCGTGGAAATCGACGAATTCACCTATGACAAGCGCCATCGGCGTGTGTTCACGGGCTGGATGAATGCAGAAAGTCCGGGCTTGCACGCCGTCGAACATCCCCTGTTCGATGTCTGGCTGACCGGTTGTGCAGAGCCTCTGCCTTCCCGGCAGACGAAGGGCCCCGGAAACGGTCAGGCCGTACCGGCAGGTCGCCAGGGCGATATGGGTGGAAAGACCTCCGCGCGCCCCTTGCCCCCCGAACCTTCGCCCGCGTCACGACAACCATGAGTGGAGACGGCAGCTGCCCCCGACTCCTGCCTATGGCCATTTCCACCCGCCACTGCTATATCCCCCTTCAACCAGGGAACGAAGGTGGCATGTCGGCTGGGTGCGGAGGCGGTTTCGCACCGGGGGATGGCCGTTTCGCCCCCACGCGCGAGAACATCCAGGGGCATGAGCAGAAGTGTTCGCAATATCCTGATCGCGGTCGTGCTCTTCACGCTGGGTTTCGCCCTCATCAGTGGCGGCGTGCTCTGGCTGGATTCACGGCGCGAGCGCACGGTGATCCTGGGCGCCGGAGACAAGGCCGGCGAGGCGTACATCATTGCCAGTGCAATCGCACGGCTGGCGCGCAAGTACGATCCGAAACTGCACATCATCGTGACCGAAACCGGCGGTTCGGGACAGAACAACCACATGTTGCAACAGGGACTGCTTCAGCTCGCCACCATTCAGGCGGATACCCGGGCCGGGCCGCGCATCCGCCTTGTGACGAGCCTGTATCCGGACGCATTCCAGCTGCTGGTGCGCGCCGATTCGGGCATCCGTTCCATCGCCGACCTGCGGGGCAAGACCATCGCCCTGCCCCCGCGTGAATCCGGACAGTACCGTTCCTTCCTCTTCCTCACCAGACACTACGGCCTGACGCCACGGGACATGCACATGATTTCCATGTCCTCGCGCGCAGCCGTCTGGGCCATCACGCACGGAGCCGTTGATGCCCTGTTCCGCGTGCGGGCGCCGGGCAATGAGGAGATCCGCGAGGCCATCAACAGTGGCAAGGTGCGGCTGCTGCCCATCGAACACTCGCAGGCGCTGAAGCTGGCGGACCCGGCGCTGGAGCCGGGCGTGATTCCAGCAGGTTCCTACCGCGGCGCGCCGCCGGTTCCAGCGGAGGACCTGCCCGTGCCTGTGGTGCGGAGGCTGCTGGTCAGCTCGAAGGACGTCGATCCAGACATCATCGAACGCGTCACCAGCCTCATCTATGATCATCGGCTGGAGCTTTCCGAAATCACGCCACTGGGCGGATTCCTGGCCGACCCGGCCGATCTGGGCAGCATCGCCCTGCCCCTGCACGAGGGCGCGCGCCAATACTACGAACGTGACAAGCCTACCTTCCTGCAGGAAAACGCCGACCTGCTGGCATTGTATCTTACCATTCTCGCCGGTGCGGTTTCCATGCTGTTGCGGCTCAATGCACGGCGCCAGAAGCAACGGGTGGACGCCTACAACCGCGAACTGATCGCCATCTACAACGAGGCGGTACTGGACGAGGATCCGAAACCGGAAGTCTACCGAGACAAGATGATGAATGTGTTCGCGCGGGTGTTGAAGGATGCCGAGGACGGTAACATCAACACCTCGGGTTTCGAGTTTCTTTCCTTTGCCTGGGAC
>JALWTJ010000112.1 GCA_027082895.1 Hyphomicrobiales bacterium
GATTGAGTCGCATCGGGACCGAGGGCTGGCCCACCTTTCCGCGCACGGGCTTGTCCCGCACCAGCAGCTGTTCCTTTTCCAGCGACCGCATGATGACGGTGGCCGTCTGGGCGGAAAACCCGGCAATGCGGGCGATCTGTGCCTTGGAAAGGGATCCGTTGCGCCGGATGAGGGACAGAACCAGCCGTTCATTGTGATCCCGCACGCGGGCCTGGTTCGATCCGCCGCGCAGGGACATGGGGTCGTCCGGTTTCCCCGATGTTTGCCACTTGGTCAATCCGTACTCCCCTGGTTGCCGGATGGATATGCCACGGTTGCCAGTGTCAACCAAGTCAATTGATAAATCAATCTGATTTATTTATTGACAGGCGACCGGATTTGGTGTGCCATGGCCCCGGTCTGTTCGGGGCCCTGTCGGCCCCGTGGATGTCGTGCGGGTCATTTCGACTCGTGGATTCACTTACGTTCTTGGGAGGAACCAATGTCGTTACGAAACAAGATTCTGGGTGCCGCCGCCATTTCGGTCGTTGCCGCCCTTTCCGCATCCCCGGCCTTTGCCGTGGGCGCATGCCTGATCACCAAGACGGACACCAATCCGTTTTTCGTCAAGATGAAGGAAGGGGCTCTGGCCAAGGCCCAGGAACTGGGGATCGAACTGTCCACTTTTGCCGGCAAGGTTGATGGGGACCATGAAAGCCAGGTTGCCGCAGTTGAAACCTGTATTGCCTCTGGTGCCAGCGGCATTCTGATCGCCGCTTCGGACACCAAGGCCATTGTCGAACCGCTGGCCGTTGCCCGTGATGCCGGTCTTCTGGTCATTGCCCTGGACACGCCCCTTGATCCGATCGATGCGGCGGATGCCACCTTTGCCACCGACAATTTCGAGGCCGGCCGTCTGATCGGTGCCTGGGCCGCGGCAAGGCTGGGGGACGCAGCCAAGGACGCCAAGATCGCCATGCTCGATCTGAACGAGAGCCAGCCAACCGTTGGCGTATTGCGTGACCAGGGCTTCCTGACCGGTTTTGGCATTGATGTGGGCGACGTCTCCAAGTGGGGGGACGAAACCGATCCCCGCATTGTCGGACACGCCGTGACCTCGGGCAACAATGAAGGCGGGCGCACCGCCATGGAAGGCCTGTTGCTCAAGGAACCGGGCATCAACGTGGTCTATACCATCAACGAGCCGGCCGCCGATGGGGCCTTCGAGACCCTTCAGGCCTTCGGCGTGGATACCTCCAAGGTGTTGATCGTTTCGGTGGACGGCGGGTGCCCGGGTATTGACAGCGTGGCCAGCGGCGCCATCGGGGCAACGTCCCAGCAATATCCGCTGCTGATGGCCTCCAAGGGTATCGAGGCCATTGCCGCCTGGGCTGCCGATGGTACCAAGCCGGAAAATTCGCCGGGACTGGACTTCTTCAATACCGGCGTCAACCTGGTGACGGACCATCCGGTTGACGGGGTGCCCTCCATCCCGGTTTCCGAAGGCAAGGACCGTTGCTGGGGCTGACCTGACAGATTTTCCTCGCCGGAAGTGAGGGAAAGTGAAAAATGATGTTTGGGGCGGTCTTGACGGATCGCCCCGAATTTCACCTAACTGGACATCGGGGGGAAGCAGATCCCTCTCCACGTCGTTGATTGTCAGGGCTTCGGGAATGACATCTCAGAATTTTGAACAGCAGCTTGACCTGAGTGACACCCAGGTCGCCGAATTTGAGCATCACAGTTTGAACACACTGGGCAAGTTCCAGCATTTTCTGCATGGAAATCCGGCCATGATCCCCGTGATCATACTCCTGTTGTCCATAGCCGCCTTCGGCGTGGTTGCCGGGGGCAAGTTCTTCTCCCTGTTCAACCTGTCCCTGATCATGCAGCAGGTGGGGATCGTGGGCATACTGGCCTCGGCCCAGACCCTGATCATCCTGACGGCAGGCATTGACCTGTCCGTTGCCGCCATCATGGTGCTTTCCTATGTGGTCATGGGAA
The DNA here is from genome assembly GCA_027082895.1 of Hyphomicrobiales bacterium. Taxonomy (GTDB): domain Bacteria; phylum Pseudomonadota; class Alphaproteobacteria; order Rhizobiales; family Devosiaceae; genus DROE01. Next base: position 1,984 of record JALWTJ010000112.1, read on the forward strand.
AGCTCGCCGTCCATATGGGTATCTATCCGCCTCTTGCCATTGCCGCAGGCATTGTTGTTGCCGTGGCAGCGGGCACCCTCAACGGCCTCCTGGTGTCCCGGGTCAAGCTGCCCCCTTTCATCGTGACCCTGGGAACCTGGCGCATATTTCTGGCCATCGTGTTTCTTTACACCGGATCGGAATCCATCCGCGGGCAGGACATCAACGCCACCGCTCCGCTGCTCCGGTTCTTCGGGCAGCGGGTCAATCTGGGTGGCGCCGTCTTCACCTATGGCGTGTTCCTGATGATCGCCATCTTCGTCGTGGTCTGGTACCTGCTCAACCGCACCGCCTGGGGACGCCACGTCTATGCGGTGGGCGATGATCAGGAAGCAGCAGAACTGTCCGGCATCCGTACCGGCCGCTTGCTGCTCAGTGTCTATGCCATGGCCGGACTGATCTGCGGACTGGGGGCCTGGGCGGCCATCGGTCGGGTCGGGTCCGTGTCCCCATCCAGCTTTGCCGATGCCAATCTGAACTCCATTACCGCCGTCGTGATCGGGGGCACTTCCCTTTTCGGCGGTCGGGGCGCCATTTTCGGCTCTCTGTTCGGCGCCCTGATCGTGGGAGTATTTTCCTCCGGCCTCAAACTGGCCGGAGCCGATCCCCAGTGGGAGCTTTTTGCCATCGGCTGCCTGATTATCGCCGCCGTGGCGCTGGACCAATGGATCAGGAGGGTTGCCGCATGATTACGCCCGATTACACCGCCCGCCCGATACTTTCCGCCCGTAACCTGATGAAGAAATACGGACGGGTCGTTGCATTGGACAATGCCGATTTCGAACTTTATCCGGGGGAAATCCTCGGGGTCATCGGCGACAATGGTGCAGGCAAGTCCACCATGATCAAGGTTCTTTCCGGCGCGGTCCAGCCCGATTCCGGTGAAATCATGCTGGAAGGGAAACCCGTATCCTTTTCCAATCCGTTGCAGGCCCGCGAACAGGGCATAGAAACGGTTTATCAGACCCTGGCCCTGTCCCCCGCTATGTCCATCTCCGCCAACATGTTCCTTGGCCGGGAAATGCGCCAGAAGGGGTTCCTTGGCAAATATTTCCGCAAGCTGGACCGCAAGGGCATGGACACCATCGCCCGGGACAAGCTGTCCGAACTGGGGCTGATGACCATTCAGAATATCGGGCAGGCTGTGGAAACCCTGTCCGGCGGCCAGCGCCAGGGGGTTGCGGTGGCCCGGGCCACTGCCTTCGGCTCCAAGGTCGTGATCATGGATGAACCCACCGCGGCACTGGGTGTCAAGGAAAGCCGGCGGGTGCTGGAACTGATTCTGGAGGTGCGCAACCGGGGCATTCCCATCGTGCTGATTTCCCACAACATGCCCCATGTGTTCGAGGTTGCGGACCGCATCCATGTCCATCGTCTGGGCCGGCGGCTGACGGTTCTGGACCCCAGGGAACATTCCATGTCCGACGCGGTGGCTTTCATGACCGGAGCAAAAAAGCCCCCCGAAGAGGAAGCGGCAGCCTGAGGCTGTCATGTTCGGGGCAAGGCCAACCTGCCCATCGTCAAATGGAGCAACACCGCAATTTCCGTGAATCGCGGTGCGTGTTTGTGTGGTCGGGAAGAATCAGCACTCAACGTGCAGGGGAACCCAGGGGCTGGATACGTCCGAGTGGGGCGTGACCACATGATATTTCATGTCCAGCGACGAGCCGACAAGCATGGTATCGCTCCAGGTGCCCATGGTGACGCCATTGTTGCCCTTGACGGTTTCGACCATGAAGGGGCCGAGCACCGTTCCGTTGCTGGCAACAACCAGGATGGGAAATGTGGAAGGCTTGTTTGAAAACACCCAGGCGGTCAGCTTGGCGTTGCCCGGGCACACGTTGCCCGCGGGAGGCTGAACACCCAGTTGAATGCGCGTGACCCGGGGTTTGGGTGCGCCACCCCCTTGAAGGTCAAGCCCGGCGGCTTCTGCCATGCCGGCAGTGGTGGTGACAAGAATGGCAGCGGTAGTAACGGATGCGAGCAGTTTGGACATTTGGGGTCCCTCCAGGGAATTTTCGATGACCGGATGATGGCAGACGCTCGTTGAACACATTCTGAAATCCCCGTTCACTTCCTGTTCAGGATCCCGGAAAGGAAACCGCACCCCTTCAGGCAGGAAGGGGTGCGGCATCTTCAGTTTCCGGATGAGCGTGAAAAGGCAGGTATCCGGACCTGAATGCCTACATGTTGTCCATCAACTCGATCTTGATGGTTCCCCAGCCCATGCCATCCACGCTGGTGATGGTCTTGGTGCCTTCATCGTGGCCGATATCATAACGGGAGAATTCGGCCTTGATGCCGTGATCCCCCATCATGGTGTCATTGCCCATGTTGTCGTCCTTCATGGTGTCATTGCCCATGGAGTCATCCTTCATGGTATCGCTGCCCATGGAGTCATCCTTCATGGTGTCGCCGCCCATGGAGTCGCCCATCAGGCCCGACAGGTCGACAACGGCGGTCAGGTAATTGTCCGGCACCTCGGTGGGCGCAACCATGGCAAGGAAGCGCAGCATCTGCACCTTGGTGTCCAGCTGGAAGGTAACGGACTTGCCCGGAGCCAGCAGAACCCCCGGAGGGCCATCTTCCCCGTGAACGACCGAGGCATCGGTGCCGATACGAGCCACCAGCTTGGCCGGATCACCGGTCAGGATCTGCTCCTCGGCTTCCCGGGTCACATAGTGGCCGCGAAAGATATCCCGGTCATGGGCGGTGGCCACGATCACGATGGGCGCGATCAGTTCACTGTCCATGTGGTTGGTGATGGTGATCTTGTAGGAAGCGGCAAGGCTTGCAGAGGCGCTCAACAGGGTGAAGGCGGAAATGGCGCCGGCGGTCAAAAGTGTCTTTTTCATGATTGTCCTCAAGTTTGTTGGTGTGCATGCACGCATTGTGATTTTTGCGTTTGGTGCATGCCCGACAGCTAACCCCCGTGTGCTTTGGAGGCGTAAGCGGGGGGTTAGGATTTGGTTAGGAAGCAACACAAGCCTGTGAAAGCCTGTTTTTTTGGGGATTTTTTCACGCATTACGGGCTAACATGTGTACCGCGTTCTCCACCGGAGGGCCGATAGATATTCTTTGGGAAACACGTTTTGATGCATTCGGACTCTGGATATCCTGACCCCGATCGCCAGCCGGAAAGAAAGATCCTGGTGGCCGAGGATGACGATAATATCCGCAATCTGCTCGCCTCCTACCTGTCGGTGAGCGGATTTGCCACCGTGCCCGTTGCCACCGGGTCCGCTGCCATGCGCAGCCTGGAAAGGGAAAGGTTCGATCTGGCCGTGCTCGACATCATGCTGCCGGATGTGAACGGCCTGGACATTTGCACCCGGGTGCGCGAGCACCACAACATGCCCATCCTGATGCTGACGGCCCTTGGAGAAGAACGGGACCGCATCCGCGGCTTCGAAGTGGGGGCCGATGACTACCTGGTCAAGCCGTTCTCCCCCCGTGAACTGGTGGCCCGGGTCAAGGCCATCCTGCGCCGCACCGCCCCGGGGGATGGGGATGCCCGCCTGCCGGCCGGAGATTCTCCCCCCGGTTCCGCGCCCTATCCCATTCGCGTGGATATGGAATGCAAGAGCGTTCACTATCTGGACCGGGAGCTGGAGCTGACCCGCTACGAATTCAAGATCCTGTCCGCCCTCGTGCGACGCCCCGGTGTCGTCTTTTCCCGCGACGAACTGCTTGATCTGCTCTATCCCACCGGCGTCAGCGTGGTGCCCAAGGCCGTGGACGTGCATATCCACAACCTGCGCACCAAGCTGGGCAAGGAAGGTGCAAAGCTGATCCAGACCGTGCGCAGTTTCGGTTACCGGGCCGCAAAGGTGGACCCTTCCGCTGCCCCGGATCAACATATCCTGCCCGGCACCCGCGATGATTGACTCCCGTCCTCCCCGCAAGACCTTCCCCATCCTGCTGTTGCAACTGGTGGTGGCCAACATTCTGGTGGCCATGGCGGTGACGGGCACGCTCTATGTCCTGTTCACCCGCCTGATGGATGCCTATTTCGAACGCCTGATGCACGAGTTCGACATTTCCCCCACCAAGCTCAATTCCATGTTCACCAGCGATGTCGAACAAAGCCTGTGGTGGGGTATCGTCGTGGCTCTTGCGCTGGGGATCCTCCTGTCCTGGTTGCTGACCCGCACCCTTCTGCGCCCTATTTCCAAGATGGTTCGTGCCACCGAAAAGATCGCCGATGGCGACCTGTCCGCCCGTGCCCCCGACCTGAAGGGGGAACTGGGCACCCTTTCCTGGCACATGAACCACATGGCCGCGGCCCTTGAATCCCAGGAGCAGGGCCGCCAGCAATTGCTGCGCGATCTCAGCCATGAATTGCGCACCCCCCTGACCAATGTTCGTGGCTATATCGAGGGCATGGAAGACGGGGTCTTTCAGCCCGGTCCCGAGGTTTTCGGCGTGCTCAATGCCGAGGTAAAACGCCTGAGCGGCCTGATCGATGATCTGAGCGAGCTTTCCCTTTCCGAGGAAGCCCCCGACCGGCAGAAGCTGGAGCCGGTCGACCTGCGGGCCCATGTGGATGCGGTTATCGCCGCCCACCGCGCCCGCATGATCGAAGCCGGCTTCCGTATCAGGGTGCAGGAGATTGGTACGCCCACGAAAGTGATGGCGGAGCCGGGAAAGCTGCAACAGATCTTCAACAATGCCGTGGCCAACATGGTGCAATATTCCGATTGCCGTTTCGTGCCCGCCGAACAGCAGGGCCCGGCCGCCTGTGACGGTGCGGTCATTCTGGACTGGTCCAGCCCCCGGCAGGTCAAGGTCTGCTTTGAAAACTGGGCCGCCCCCATTCCCGAACAGGACATGGCCCACCTGTTCGATCGCTTCTACCGGGTGGACAAGTCCCGCTCGGGCACCGCCAGCAATGTCGGGCTGGGGCTGGCCATCATGAAGCGGTTGGTGGGCGCGCTGGGGGGGCGGGTCTGGGCCAGCCAGACCCGGGGACGTTTCCAGCTTTTCGTCGCCCTGAGCCGTACCGGCACATCGGCCCCTGCCTGATCGCGCGGATCGTTCAGCCCGTTTTCGTCATGGCGGAAACCGCCTCCCTTGCCACGTCCATGAAGGTGCGGATGAGGCGGCTTTCGCCCCGTTCCGTCAGGCAAATCAGCGCCTCCTGCATCGGCTCGGACAGCCCCGCAATGTCAAGGGGTACCAGGCGTCCATCATGGCCGAATTCCGCCCGCGACACGAAACCGATACCGGCCCCCGCCGCCACGATCTCGCGCACCGCCTCCCGACCCTCCGCCTCGATGGCCGGGGTCAGCGCGATGCCGTTTCGTTTCGCATACCGTTCCATTATCTGTCGCGTTCGCGACCCCTTTTCCCGCATGACCAGGGGCAGTTTCTGCAGGTCGTCCGCCGTCAGTACCTGCCCCTTTTCCAGCCCGAATTTTCGGTCCGCACAAAGGCTTGCGGCTGCAAAGGCAATCACCGGCGTCGAACTGAGGGGCAGGCACTGGAAGCGGGCGGTGGCGGGAACCTCCCCCAGCACGCCGATTTCGGCGCGGTAATTGATCAGGGCATCGCGCACATCGTCACTGTTGCCTGCGCGCAGGGAAACGAAGATACCGGGAAACCGGGTCCGGAAGGTGCTGAGCACGTCCAGTACATGGAACGGGGAATCGGCGATGATGCGCAGCTTTCCCGCGCGCAATGCCCGACTTTCCGCCAGAAATTCGCGTGTCTGTTCCTCCGCTTCGAACAGGCGGCGCGTATGAGCCAGCAGCTTTTGGCCGAAAGGGGTCAGGCAGACCTGTTTGTGGCTGCGGTCGAACAGCAGCACGTCATGTTCGGCCTCCAGCCGGGCCACCTGGTCGGAAAGGGCCGGTTGCGTCAGCCCCAGCGCGCGGGCCGCCTTCGAGAACCCGCCATGAATGGCCACATGGTGAAAGGCGCGCAACTGGACATAACGCATGGGGCGTCTCCAACAAATAAGCAGTATCTATGATAATATACAAATTAACGATTTTACAAATGAATTGGCAGGTCGTACCAGTGCCAGGCAACAAGCCGGAGCCGTGCATCAGGCGGCCCACCCGCTGGCCGGGCACCTGCCCGGCAGTTTCAAACCCCCGGAGGAAGGCCCATGGATTACACCATCGATATTCCCGAAATGGGCGAGCCGCGGCTTCTGACCCCCGGTCCCCTGACCACAGCCACCGCCACCAAGCAGGCCATGCTGAAGGACTGGGGGTCATGGGACGGCGATTTTCGCCAGATGACGGCCCGCATGCGCAAGAACCTGCTCGCCCTGATCGGTGACCGGGAAGGGGCGTTTGACTGCGTGCCCATGCAGGGCAGTGGCACCTTTGTCGTCGAAGCCATGCTCGGCTCGCTCCTGCCCCGCACCAGCAAGACGCTGGTTCTGGCCAACGGTGCCTATGGACAACGCATCGCGCGCACCCTGACCTATCTTGGGCGGGACCATGTCACCATCGACAAGGGGGACTATCTGCCCCCGCGCGCCGACGAGGTAAGCGCAGCCCTTGCAGCGGATTCCGCCATCACCCATGTGGTGGTGGTGCATTGCGAAACCAGTTCGGGCATTCTCAACCCCATCGAAGAAATCGCGCAGGCCGTGCACGCGGCGGGCCGCAAACTTCTGATCGATTCCATGAGCGCCTTCGGGGCCATCGACCTTGATTGCAACGCCATTCCCTATGAAGCCATCGTCTCATCTGCCAACAAGTGCATCGAGGGCGTTCCCGGTTTCGGTTTCGTCATCGCCCGCAAGGCGGCCCTGGAAGCGGCGGCGGGCAATGCCCATTCCCTGTCCCTGGATCTGCATGATCAGTGGCAGGTGATGAACGAAACCGGCCAGTGGCGTTTCACCCCGCCGACCCATGTGGTGGCCGCCTTTCTTGCCGCCCTCGACCTGCACGAGAGGGAAGGGGGCGTTGCAGCCCGCGGCGCCCGTTATGCCGCCAATCGTGATGTGCTGGTGGCCGGCATGCGCAGGCTGGGCTTTGAAACCCTGCTTGATGCACGCTGGCTGTCGCCCATCATCGTCACCTTTTTCAATCCGGCCGATACCCGTTTCGCGTTTCCCCGATTCTATGACCTGATGAAGGACAAGGGCTTCATCATCTATCCGGGCAAGCTCACGGTGGTGGACAGTTTCCGTATCGGCTGCATCGGTAATCTGGATGCAGCACTGATGCAGCAGGTTGTCACGGCCGCCGCCGAAGCGCTCCGCAAAATGGGTGTGGACAGTGCCCGTCCCCCCGAAAAGGCATTGCGTGAACGGGCCATCCTGGCCGCCTGACCCGCCCTGCGTGTCACTCTTTCCAACACACAACCAGAGGAATATTTCCATGACCCAATTCAACGAATTCACCTGGCAGCGCAGCTATCGGGGCGGCGTCAAGGCGCTGGTGCTGGACTGGAGCGGCACCCTTGCCGACGCCTATGTCATCGCCCCGGCGGTGGTGTTCGTCGAAGTGTTTGCCAAGCAGGGGGTGGAGATTTCCATGCTCGAGGCGCGCGGCCCCATGGGATTGCGCAAGGATCTGCATATCAAGAAGCTGACCGAGGATCCGGTAATTGCCGAGCGCTGGAAACAGGTCAAGGGTGCCTATCCGACCCAGAAGGACGTGGACGCCATGTTCGCGGATTTCGTGCCCGCCCAACTGGCTTGCCTGAAGAAATACACCGCCCTTTTGCCCGGGGTGAAGGACGTGATGCTGCGCCTGCAGGCGCGTGGCATCAAGATCGGGGCTTCCACCGGCTTCATCCGCTCCATGGTGGATGTGCTGCTCAAGGACTGTATCGCGCAAGGCTTCACCCCCGATGCAACCGTTGCCGGTGACGAGGTGGTCCACGGCGCCCGTCCGGCCCCCCACATGGTCTATCGCAATCTGGACCTGATGGGTATTGATCCCATCCAGTCCGTAGTCAAGGTGGACGATACCGCATCGGGCGTCGGGGAAGCCCTGAACGCAGGCTGCTGGGGGGTGGGCGTGGTGCGCTACTCCAACTACATGAACATCAATTCCCTTGAAGAGGCCGAACAGCTCGACGATGCGGAAATTGCCCGGCGCATGGATCATACGCGGGACATTCTGCTCAAGACCGGCGCTCACTATGTGATCGACAGTCTGGCCGATATCGAACCGGTGATCGAGGATATCAACGCACGTCTGGCCCGCGGCGAACGGCCCTGACGGTTTCCTGCCTTTCCATGGCATCGGTTCCACCGGACCGTGGGGGGGAGAGGGAAAATGTTGGGGGCAGGCAGAACGTTTCTGCTGCACCCGAAAAATTGCGGGGCGCGCCTGTAAAAGGCCGCCCCCATGATTTTTCACTCACCCCTTGATAATTCATATCATGCCGCCCTGCATCACGGTGCAGGTAATACCAGAGTCTCTGGTGCTCCCCGTCCGGCGCGGCAATGTTATTGGGCGGCCTTCTCTTCCCGATTGTCCATCTCTTCCACCAGCCGGGTTTCCAGCAACTGGCCATTCTTGTACAGGATCGGGTAGGCCACGGCTGCGATCTGGGAATTCAGATCCTTCAGGGCCCGCAGGGTTTCCAGATGAATGTCGCTGCTTTCAAAGCTCTCCTCCAGCCCCTCGCGCAGGCGTTTGAGATGCTTCTTGCGGCTCTTGTGTTCCTTGCTGGCCATGTTGGCCTTTTCTTCCATCAGCAGCCGCGCACTTTCCAGATCTTCGGACAACAGCACGTTGAACGCCAGGGTCATGTTGGCCATGACCCGCTCATGCAGCCCCAGAAGTTCCTGCCACCCAGCCTTGGAAAATTTCAGGTGCTTGCGCTTCTTTTCCGCAGCAAGCTGCATCAGTTTTTTTGAAATGATGTCCCCGGCCACTTCCAGGTTGATGGCATATTCGGTCAGTTCGCGGGCGTGGCGTGCCTCCGATTTTGTCATGCGTTCCCGCGGAATAGCGGCCACATAGCGCCGGATATCGCTCAGGGCTTCGTTGACCTCCTTGTCCAGATCCCGGATGAATTCCATCTGTTCGGTGTCCCCGCTCTGGTAAAGCTCCATCACCGGGCGCGCCATCATTTCCACGATTTCCCCCATCCGGAGAATTTCCCGCGTCAGGCTGGCGAGGGCCATTTGCGGATTGTTGATCACCCGATGGTCAAGGGCGCTCACCGGCTTCATCCGCTCCCCGTCTTTTTCCGCCACCGGGTCGGAAGGCAGAAGGGAAAAGACCGGCTTTTCCAGAAGGCTGACGAAAGGCAGGGCGGAAATCAGCAACAGGATGTTGAAGGCCAGGTGAACCGAAACCAGGGTCTGCCCGTCGCCGAACCCGCGGAACAGGCCCAGAACCGGCGTGTTGTTGACGATCAGCAGGGCGATGATGGCGCCGATTCCGCGCAGGATCAGGTTGCCCAGCGGCACCCGGCGTGCATCCACCGCCATTCCCCGGGACAGCCAGATGGGCAGGGTGGCACTGCCCAGATTGGCCCCCAGGATCAGCGAAACTCCGGCCCCCACCGGCAGCGCCCCCAGGGACACGAAGGTAACGAACATCAGGATCGCGGCCACGCTGGAATGCATGACGAAGGTCACCGCCGCCCCCACGAGGAAAGCGGTAACATAGTCCGAGCGCAGATATTCGGCGATGGCCGGCAGGAAGTCCCCGTCCCGGATCGGGCCCATGGCCTCCCCGATCAGGCGCAGCGCCAGCAGGATCAGGGCCACGCCCAGCAGGATACGCCCCACCTGCCGGAGCACGGGGCCCTCTACCTTCAGGAACAGATAGCCGCCCGCCGCCAGCAGCAGCGGGATCATCCAGGACAGCTTGAACGACAATATCTGGATGACCAGCGCCGAGCCCACATCGGCCCCCAGCACCACCGACAGCCCCCCGGTGAAGGAGAGCAGCCCGCTGCCGGCAAAACCGGACGCCAGAAGGGCCGCGGCCGTGGCGCTCTGCAGGATGATCGCCAGCAGCACTCCGGCAAAGGCCGTCTGCAACCGGTTTTCGCGCCGGGCGGTGATGATGCGGCGGAAGCTGGAGCCCATGGACCGCTCGATGCCCGTCTGCACCATGCGCACGGCAAACAGCAGCAGCATGGTGGCGCCGGCCAGATTGAGAATGAAAATGAGTGTCGTCACGATATCTCCTTGCGGGCCAACCGGCTCACTTCCCCTTTTTCTTTTTCTCTGCGGCCACCAGTACCTTCACCTTCCAGCGTTCCATGGCGCGCGCAAATTTCTCGGGCAGGGGCTTGTCGCAAACCAGATAGTCCACTTCGTTGGGGGCGCAGGACACCATGGGCGCCGACTGGTCCAGCTTGGAATGGTCCACCGCCATGATGGTGTGGCGCGCCTGACGCACATAGACCTGGGCCAGTTCGGCCTGGGACTGTTCGGACACCAGAAATCCTTCCTCCGGGTCAATGGCCCGGGCGGAAAGGATGGCAAAATCGGCGCGGAACTTGGCCGCATATTTCTGTGTGGGGGTGCCGAAGGTGCCCCCGGTCTGCCCCTGCAGTTCACCGCCGGCCAGAAAGACCCTGTTCCCCCTCCGGGTCATCAGGGTCTGGGCAACGGTCATGGAATTGGTGACAATGGTCAGGTTGTGCGCATGGCGCAGCGCCTCGGCAACAAACACGCTGGTGGAACCCGTATCCATGAACAGCGTCGCCCCGTCGTCAATCAGGGATGCGGTCCGTTCAGCAATCGCGCGCTTGGCATCGGCCCTCTCCCCGATGCGTTTGTGCAAGGCGGTAAGGGCAAGATCACTGCCCAGATAGACCCCGCCATGGACCCGGGAAACCCGTCCCTCCCGGGACAGTTTTTTCACTGTCCGGCGGATTGTTTCTTCCGACACTTTCATGGTATCGGCAAGATGGCTTGTCCTGGCAGACCCCCCAAGACGCTGCAGGGTTTCCAGCAGTTCAAGCGCGCGGTGAGTCTTGCCGCCTTCTCGTCGTTTCTGTTCCTGTTCCACTTTGACCATGGGGCTGCATAAATCACGAATGGATAAAAATCCACACTAAACGTGCGTTTTCAGGGAAAATTGATTAATTTTCCGGACGTTTTTGTGGGTTTTTGTGTGTTTCAGCAGGTGCGCCGCCTTTTTCCGGGAGAAAATCATGTCCGAAACCCGCTCGCCCCGTTCCGGCAGGAAAGTCCTGTTCATCATCATTGACCAGTTGCGGGCCGATTGCATCCATGGCCGTCTGGCCGATCATGTGAATCTGCCCAACATTGCGGCCCTGCAATCTGAAGCCATGAGCTTTGATGCCCATTTCTCGGTAACCAACCCGTGCGGTCCTTCCCGGGCCAGCATTTTCACCGGCCTTTATGCCATGAATCATCGCTCCATACGCAACGGCACGCCCCTTGACGGCAACAGGACCAACGTTGCCCTGGAAGCGCGCAAGGCCGGATACGACCCGCTATTGTATGGCTATTCCGATACCACCATGGACCCGCGGTTCTTCCACCCCATGGACCCCCAGTTGCACAGCGAGGAGCGGGTCCTGCCGGGCCTGCGTGAAATGCTCGAAATGCGCTATCTGGAAAGCTACCCCTGGCGCGCCCATCTGGTGGCACGGGGCTATGATGTTCCCGACTATTCCCGTTTCTACGAATCCGTCTCCCCCGACCCGGACCGACCGGCCCGTCCGGACGATCCGCCCTTTTACCGGGCCGAGGACAGCGATACCGCCTTTCTCGCCGACAAAGTGCTGGAGGATCTGGCGGTTCGCCGCCATCAGGACTGGTTTGCCCTTGTCACTTTCCTGCGCCCCCATCCTCCCTTCGTGGCCCCGGCGCCCTATAACAGGATGTATGACCCCGCCCGGCTGCCCCTTCCCATCGGCCTGCCCACCCGGCAGGAGGAAGCCGCCGTTCACCCCTTCATGAAGGCCGCCCTTGTGGCCCCGTCCATGGTTCAGACGGTCAAGGGCTGCGATGGGCAGATCGAAAACGGCAATGTTGAAGACATTCAGACCCTGCGTTCCATCTATCTGGGGCTGGCAACGGAGGTGGACCGGCATGTGGGCCGGATCATCGATTTCCTCAAGGACTCCGGACAATATGACGACACGCTGATTTTCCTGATGGCGGACCACGGGGAAATGCTGGGCGATCATCATATGTGGGGAAAACAGAACCCTTACGAAGCCGCCTACCGGGTACCCCTGATCATCCGGCATCCCGACATGAAGGACGGGCACGGAACGCGGACGGACATGTTCACCGAGTCGGTGGATATCATGCCCACCATTCTGGAGTGCCTGGGCCGTCCGGTCCCTGCCGGGTGCGATGGCCGATCGCTTCTGCCCCTGTTGCGGGGGGAACAGCCGGCAGACTGGCGTGACGCTGTGCATATGGAACTGGATTTTGGCGAACCGGATCAGGATACTCCGTGGCAACAGGCCACCGGCTGTTCACTGGACGAGGCCAATCTGGCCATCCTGCGTGAAAAACGCTTCAAGCTGGTCCATTTCAACGGAGGGCTGCCGCCCTTGCTGTTCGATCTGGAAACGGATCCGGACGAACTGCACGATCTGGCCGCAGATCCCGCCCATACCCCGCAGCTCTTGCGCCTGACGCGAAAACTGCTCAGCCTGCGCATGCACCACGCCGACCGGACTCTGGCCAATGTGCGCATAACTCCGCAGGGTGCCGTGAACTTTCACGATGGAACCTGACACATGCTGTCAGACGGGCCCGGTTAGGGGGCACCTCTGATGGGAAAGGCAGGCGGGGTAGTGCGGAGGCGAATGGCAGACAGGCATGCACAACCGGAAAGGCGTGGGAGAAGAGAGAGGAACGCGCGCGCCGGGGCGATAGGACGGCATGCCCGCCGAATTTCCAGCCCGGCAGGCCGCCGCCCCGTTCATGGCTGACATTGCCATGCGGCCCCAAATGCTCGTGGTCGCCCCTTTGACCTGAGCGGAAAGGTGTACGCGTCCGGCTGAACAGGCCCTATTTGCCCTTTGACCCGGGCTTGCTCTTTGGCTTGGTCTTTCCCTTGTTCTTGCCGGATGCCTTGGCCTTTTCAGCCTTTGCCGTCGCCGCATGCCGCTTGTCGCTGCGCTCCTTGGCCGCCGCGTCCTCCGCTTCGAAAACTTCGACCAGCTCCTGCCAGCGATGGCAGGCCACATTGTGCTGATGGGCCGCATGATCCAGAAGCGGCTCCTCGGTACGGCACCGGTCGATCGCAAAACGGCACCGGGTCTGGAACTTGCAGCCCGGCGGCGGATTGGTGGGGGAGGGGATTTCCCCCTCCAGCTTGTCCACCACGCTGTCATCATCCGGATCAAGGGACGGAATGGCCGACAGCAATGCCCGCGTATAGGGGTGGCGTGGATTGGCGAACAGTTCCCGCGTTGGCGCCGTTTCCACCAGCCGCCCCAGATACATCACCGCCACATGATCGCACACATGGGCGACCACGCTCAGATCGTGGCTGATGAACAGGAAGGTCAGCCCCATTTCCTGCTGGATATCCTTGAGCAGGTTGAGTACGTCCGCCTGAATGGATACATCCAGCGCCGCCACGCTTTCGTCCGCTACCACGAAGCGCGGACGTGACACCAGCGCCCGGGCAATGGAGATGCGCTGCCGCTGCCCGCCCGAAAATGCGTGGGGGAAGCGGCGCAGATGTTCCAGATTGAGGCGGCACTTGGCGGCAATTTCGCGCACCCGTTCGTCCGTTTCCGCCTTTGACGCGGTAATGCCCATTACTTCCAGCGGTTCGGCTATGATGTCCCGAACCGTCATGCGCGGGCTCAGGGCCGCGTAAGGATCCTGAAAGATCAGTTGCGCACGGGTGCGATAGTCCTTGAGATCACCCTTTTCGATGGCCGCCAGATCATACTTCTTTTCCCCATCATCATAGGTCAGGTCGCCCCGCGTGATCGGTACCGCCCGCAGCAACGCCCGCCCCAGCGTTGTCTTGCCGGAGCCGGATTCCCCCACCAGTCCGAAGAAACTGCCCTTTTCGATGTCCAGATCGACACCCTCGACAGCGCGCACGACGGGTTTCTTGCCCAATCCACCCCCGCGTACGCCAAAGTGAACCGAAAGATCGCGAACTGAAATTAGCGGCGTATCACTCATGTGGTCTTGGTTCCCTGATCATTGTTGGCCGGATCCAGCAGATGGCAGGCCACCTGATGCCCTTCCCGGGTCTGGGTAAACTGTGGAATGTCTCTGGCACAGCGTCCCTGAATGACCACCGGGCACCGAGTATGAAACACACAGCCGGAGGGCCGTTCCAGCGGTGAGGGGATATCCCCGGGGATCGGCACCAGCGGCTTGTCCAGATCGTCCAGCTGCGGCAGGGCGGCAATCAGCCCTTGCGTGTAGGGATGTCCGGGATTGCGGATCACTTCCCGGACCGGCCCCTGTTCCACCAGTCTCCCCAGATACATCACGGCCACCTTGTCGGCGGTCTGCGCGATCACGCCCAGATCGTGGGTGATGAAAATGATCCCCATGTGGAAATCCTTCACCAGATCCTTCATCAGGTCGATCACCTGCGCCTGAATGGTCACGTCCAGGGCCGTCGTGGGTTCGTCCGCAATCAGCAGTTTGGGCTTGGTCGAAAGGGCCATGGCGATCATGGCGCGCTGGCGCATGCCCCCCGACAATTCGAAGGCAAACTGCCTGAAGCGGGTGCTGGCATCCGAGATTCCCACCCGCGCCAGCATTTCGATGGAAAGCTCCGTCGCCTGCCTGGTGGTCATGTCGGAATGGATCTGCAACTGTTCCACCATCTGGTCGCCGATGGAGATGGCCGGGGCAAAGCTGGCCATGGGCTCCTGGAAGATCATCGAGATCGCCCCGCCGCGCACCACCTTGAGGTCGCTGGAGGTCTTCAGGGACATGATGTCCACCGGTCCGTCTTCCAGATGCAGGGTGATCCGGGTCTGCTCCCCATATACCGCATTGCTCGGATTCAGCTTCATCAGGGATTTGGCGGTTACCGATTTTCCGGAACCGCTTTCCCCGACGAGTCCCATGACCTCACCCTGCTCCAGGGAAAAGGACACATCGTCCACCGCCGTGATCCGCCCCTCGTCCGTATCGAACTGAAGATTGAGATGTTCAACGTCTATAAGCCGGCTCATTAACTGGTTTCCCCGTATGGGTCTGCCGCATCCCGCAGTCCGTCACCGACGAACACGAATGCCAACACGAGAGTGATAAAGAAAATGACGGGTATGAAATACCATTGGTAGTTGAGCAGAACATCAGCACTGGTGACGTTCTGCAACATGACCCCAAGGGAATTCACCGGATCCTTCAGCCCCAGCCCGATAAAGCTGAGGGCGGTTTCCGAAAGCACCATGTAGGGAAAGGAAATCACAAGGTCCACAATGATGTAGGAGGTGAAACTGGGCAGCAGGTGCTTGCGGATGACATGGCTTGCCGATGCGCCGCACAGCTGGGCCGCCAGCACATATTCCTGATTGCGTTCCGTCAGCAGATGGGTGCGCACCCGCCGCGCCAGTGTCGGCCAGCCGATGAAGCCCAGGATGATCGAGATGAAAAAGAACCGGGTTTCCGCGCTCCAGGTATCGGGCACGAATGCCGCCAGCGCCATGAACAGGGGGATCGCCGGAACGGTTCGGATTGTGTCCGTGATCATCTGCAGGATGCTGTCCAGCCAGCCCCCGTAATAGCCCGAAACGCCACCGATGATCAGGGCCATGACAAAGGCAATGAACACGCCGATGGTGCCCACCGCCATGGACGTGTTGATGGCGGCAAAGGTACGCGAAAAGATGTCCTTGCCCGTTGAATCGGTGCCGAACAGATGGATCTGCCCCTTGTCCACCCCGAACAGGTGGGTGTCAAAGGTCATGCCAAACAGCTTGTAAGGGGAGCCCTTGACAAAAAACTGCATGTAGCGGCGGTCTTCGAGCCCCGTCTTGACCGTCGTGACCCAGCGGAAATTGGTCTTGATCGAACGCTCCCGGGTTGTCGTATAGATGAACGGGCGCGCCGAGAAACCGTTTTCATCCCAGAAACGGGGGATTTCGGGTGCACCGTTCTGATATTCCTTGTCCCGCCCGGCAATGGTGGGGTCGTACGGGGTAAGGAAGGGCGAAAATAGGCCGGACAGGATCAGTATGATCAGCACCCACGCGCCCACAAGTGCAGACTTGTTCTTCTTGAACCGTTGCCAGATCAGCTGGCGCTGGGAGGCGGTAAAATAGGCTTCCTTGGCCTTCTGGGCGGCCGCTTCCCGGGCAGTGGTCGTTGGGGTGGTGTTGGATGTGTCGGTCATGGCACTCACTTCAGGATTGATCGACGTACGCGCGGGTCCATTACGGCCAGTAGCAGGTCGGTCAGGAAGTTGATGGTGACGATGGAGGCCGTCAGCAGGAAAATGATGGCGCCGGCCAATTGCTGGTCATTGGATTTGGCCAGCGCATCGATCAGCAGCGAACCGGCCTCGGTAAGGGTCAGGATCAGTGCCACCACCGGCAATTCGTTGAAAATCCGGTTCAGGTCGAACCCCAGGGAATTGATGATGGGGGCGAGAGCATGCCGTGCCGGATAGCGCATCAGCAGACGGCGCCCGGACACCCCGCGCGCCTCCGCGGCGGTTACATAGAGCTTTCCGATTTCATCGGACATCAGGGCGCGCACCGTCTGGATGGCAAAGGCGGTTGCCGACCAGCCCAGAATGAACACCGGCAGCCAGGCATGCTGAAGAAAATCGACCAGCTTGGGCCATGACCACGCCGCGTCCCGGAACTCCTTGGAAAAAAGCCCGGTCAGGCTTTCGCCAAAATAGATGGTGGAAAACAGCATGATCATCAGCGCCAGCAGGAAGTTGGGCAGCGCCAGCCCGAGATAGGAAATGAAACGAAGAACATTGTTGACGATCCGGTTTTTTGAAACCGCCGCATATATGCCCACCGGTATCGCGATCATGTAGGCAAGCACCAGGGCCGCCAGACTGAGACCCAGACTGATCTTGAACTTGTCCCCCAGCAACTGGGAAATGTTGAGCCTGAGAATGCAGCTGTCGCCGAAATCGCCCTGAAAGGCATACCAGACCCATTTGCCCCAGCGTTCGATATAGGGCCTGTCCAGACCCAACCGGACCCGTTCGGCCTCGATATCGGCGGTGGTGATGACAGCCCCTTGCGTGTTCTTGAAGGCGATGTAGCGCTCGGCACAGTCACCGGGCACAAGTTCCATCAGGGAAAAGACGATGAAGGAAACCAGCAGCAGCGTCAGGATGGCCAGCACGGCGCGCGTTGCGGCAAATCGGGCAAATTGAAACATGTCCCCCCCTGGAAAACTCGGGCATTCTGAAAGTCGGGTGCGGGCAGAGAGCTCCGCCCGTACCGGTTCGTGACGTTCGCCCCCGGCCGATATTGGCCGGGGACGAACAGTTTTACATCACGCGGTTTATTCGTCCAGGAACCACTGGTCACCCCGGTAGGGATAGGCCCAGTAATAGTCGTAGGACGCGGTCTTGAACTCGGGAACATTCTTCAGAACGTTGCGATGGAAGACCGGCGACACGGCTTTCACGGTGCCGATGAACAGCAGTTGCTTGGTCATGCGTTCGACCATGCGCGCGCCGATGGCGGCCTGCTCGTCCGAGCCGGGGGTAGCCGACTGGAAGGCAGCAATATCGGCAATCGAGTCGTTGACCCATGCCGGGGGCTCGACACCACGTTCGCCATTGCTCTCGATATATTCAGCCCACAGCATGCCGGTGCGGTGTGCGAAATAGTTCTCGAACGGGGGAACGAACTCCTCGTTGTTGCCAAGGATAACGGCCAGGGGCTGGCTCTTTTCCCAGCTGCCGACCGAGAGCTGGTTGGCGGACTGTGCCGAACGGTACTCGTCGGCGGTGATTTCCTTCACCGTCGTCTTCACACCGACTTCGGCCCAGTTCTGCGCGACCAGTTCGTTCACCTTGGCCGATGTGCCCTGGGTAGCGAACTGAATGTTCAGAACCAGAGGCTTGCCCGAAGGCAGATCGCGCCATCCGTCACCATCCTTGTCCACAAAACCGATGGAATCCAGCAGCGCCTTGGCACCTTCCGGATCATATTCGGTCTTGTACTGCAGCATGTCTTCGGAAATGAACCCGGGAGTTGGCGAGAAGGCAACATACTGCTGGATCTGACCCTGCCCGAAATAGGCAACATCGTTGATTTCCTGCCGGTTGATGGCCACGGACATCGCTTCACGGAACTTGATGTTGTTGAACAGTTCACGCTTTTCCAGATCTTCGTCCGTCACGTTGAACGAGAATACCGGGAAGGAGATCTTGGGTTCGAGCCAGACGGTGTAATCGCCCTTTTCCTGATTTTCAAGCAGGATCGGAGCCATGTCCAGCTGCAGGGACTGCGTCTTGTAGTCCACTTCGCCGTTGATCATCTTGAGCACGCGAACTTCCGTTTCCGTCACGAAGGTTTCATCCATCTCGTTGACATAGGGAAGCTGGTGCCCGGCCGTGTCCACCTTGAAATAATAGGGATTGGGCACGAAATGCCGTCCCTCGGTGGATTCGCGGACAACGATATGGCTTTCCAGCGTCGGGGCGGCAGCGAAAGGCATGTTCGCGACCTTGTCCGGGCTGTTCAGCATCGGGGTGGCGGTATCCATCCAGTCCGAGTTGCCGAAATAGGCCTTGATCACTGCATACCCGTTTTCGAACCCGAGAGCCTGGGCTTCCGCGTCGGCATTGGGGTTGATGGCGGGATGGAAGCGGCCCAGCAGATGCTTGGGCTGGAAAGCCTGCGCATAATGGTTGGCAAAGTGGCTCAGAAGGCCCGGCTTGGGAGCCGGCAGCTTGAACACGACCGTGTACGGATCCGGCGTTTCCACCGTCATCCGCTCGCCACCCACAAGAACATAGTCCTTGGTCTTGGCCATCACGTTGGGATCAAGTTCCAGATTGTCATACCAGAACTTGATATCCGCGGAGGTGAAGGGCTCGCCATCGGACCATTTGTGGCCCTTGCGCAGATAGAAGGTCAGCTCGGTATAGTCATCGTTCCATTTCCAGCCCTTGGCCACGTTGGGAACAATGGTTTCCAGATCGTCCGAGTAGCGCACCAGGTTGACATGGCGAATGGACATCATGTCCGACGTGCCTGCTTCGGTGGCGTTGGAGATGATGTCCAGCGTGCCGCCATAATGGCCGATCTCGTCATAAGGGACGACCACCAGCGGTTCTTCGGGCAGACGCTCGGCAAGCGGGGGAAGATCCGGGTTGCCCTGAATCTGGCTGTTGAAGGCGGCGATGGAAGCATCATCGCGCGACGAAATGTCAAGGGTGCAGTTCGCGGCAGCTTCGAACTCGGAAAGTTCGTACTGCTGCGGATATGCACCGGCAGCCACGCCCATGCTGTCGCTGACGGTGATTGCCGGGCAAGCAGCGCCCTGGGCAATTCCGGTCAGCGCCATGAGCGCAACGCCAGAAAGTAGGATTTTCTTCATATTGGGTTTTCTCCGTTCAGGTTGGTAAAAACTATGCGCGATGGCCGCACGGGGCCGGCGAAATACGGTATTTTTCTTTCAGATGTGACTTCGCGGCCTGCTGACCGTTCCGCACAGGTACCCGGCACGTTTCCCGTCCCGTATGGCCTGTGCAGTCTGGCATTTGCCCGCTTCTCCTCCTCCCAAAGGCAGCGATTGCGCACGGGCACTGATTTCTTGATTCATTTTTTCTCAGCGCCCTCAGGTGAACAAGAATGAACGTGCGCTCGGGCTGTGTCAAGAAACTTACAGGCGGCTGTAACAGTTTCACCACGCTGCTGCGAAGATTTCGTGACATTTGGGGCGGTCAGAGAGGGCGCCCGGAATTGAAGAACCACGAAGGGCAGCGCGGGGTTTCCAGAGCCTTTCGTGAAGGGTGATGAGAAGTTTTGTCAAAAATAGTAATGAAACATCAAATGGATATGGAAGGTGCCCTGATCAGATGACATCCGTATTTTGGTAAAGGGTTCCCCCGGCCCCGGATATTGATTCGTTCAGGCCGTGGCCATGATGGCGATGCCGACGGCCACGATACCCGCCGCCGTCAGACGCAGGCGCCAGGGCCGTTCGTGCAGAACGATGACGCCGATCAGTGCCCCGAACAGCACCGAGGTTTCTCTAAGGGTGGAAACGAGGCCGAGCGGGGAAAGGGAATTGGCGTAGATGACCAGCCCGTAGGCGGTGGCCGATATGACTCCGCCGGCCATGCCCGTAAGGGCCTGCTTGCGGCCCATGTTCAGGAGTTTGCCGGCGCGCCGGAAAGTGATGAACAGGGTTACGAAAGCCTCGAAGATGAACAGCCATCCGATATAGCTCAGTGCCGCTCCGGCATGGCGCACGCCCAGCCCGTCTGACAGGGAATAGGCGGCAATGTTTGCTCCGGTCAGCAGGGCCGTCAGCAGCAGACCGGGGGGCATTTTCCCCCGGAACGCATCCCCGGAAAGCATGAGGATGCCAAGGGTAACAATGATGATCCCGACCCATTCCTGCACCGACAGGGCCTCCCCGGCAAGCACCAGCGCACCAAGGGCAATCAGAACCGGCGAGATGCCCCGCGCAATGGGGTAGGAATGGGACAGATCCCCATCCGTATAGGCTCGGTAAAGCAGATAATAATAGTAGAAGTGGATGATGGTGGATGCCAGGAGGAACGGCCAGCTTTCCGGGGCGGGCAGGGGGGAGTTCAGCGCCAGCACGATGCCGAACGTCACATGCCCCAGGGAAACCAGCCCCAGCGAGATAAGCCGGTCACCACTGGCCTTGACCATGGCGTTCCAGGTAGCATGCAGCAGCGCTGCCGTCAGAACGAGCAGGAAGACGGTCGAACTCATTGGACGCTCTCACCGGCGCGGGGAACACAGACCTTGTCCTTCCTTGTTGCCCCGGATTGGGTCCGGGGCAAGAAAGCCCGTCCGGTGATGGCCACCTCAGATACAGTCCTGAAACAGCTGTGTGACGTTTTCCCGGGTCAGTTCCACCGGATTGCCTGCACAACTGGGATCCTTCAGGGCCATTTCCGTCAATTCCGCAATGCGGTTGGTGTCAACCCCGAGCCCGGACAGTCTGTCCGGCACCCCCAGTTCCGCACGCAGTTCAAGAACATAATCATAGAATCCGTCAAAGCCGCCCTTGATTCCCAGATAGTCGGCCGCTTCGGAAATGCCCCCCTCGATGGCCGGCCGGTTCAGTTTCAGCACCGGGGGCATCACCACCGCATTGGTCATGCCGTGATGGGTATTGTAAACTGCCCCGATCGGGTGGGACAGGGCATGGATGGCCCCCAGCCCCTTCTGAAAGGCGGTGGCACCCATCATGGCCGCACTCATCATGTGGGCACGGGATTGCAGGTTTTCCGGGTCCGTGGCCACCTGGGGCAGGTTTTCCTTCACCAGTCGCATGCCTTCAAGCGCAATTCCCTGGCTCATCGGGTGGTAATGGGGGGAGGAATAGGCCTCCAGACAATGGGCAAAGGCATCCATGCCGGTGCCTACCGTGATCATCCTGGGCATGCCCACGGTCAGTTCCGGGTCGGCGATCACAATCGAAGGCATCACCTTGGGGTGAAAGATGATCTTTTTCACATGGGTCTGGCTGTCGGTAATGACGCTGGCCCGTCCCACTTCGCTGCCCGTTCCCGCCGTGGTGGGAACTGCGATGATCGGGGCGATGGCCTCCGCATCGGCCCGTGTCCACCAGTCCCCCACATCCTCGAAATCCCAAACCGGGCGCGACTGGCCGGCCATGAAGGCCACCATCTTGCCCAGGTCCAGCCCCGAGCCGCCGCCAAAGGCGATCACCCCGTCATGGCCCCCGTTCAGGTAGCGGGCAACGCCTGCCGCCAGGTTGATTTCGTTCGGATTGGGGTCCACTTCGGTAAAGATGGCCCGGTCAAAGCCGGCTTCCTCCAGCAGATCCAGGGTCGCAAGGGTGATGGGCAGGTTTCCCAGCCCCCGGTCCGTGACCAGCAGCGGGCGGCTGATACCGGCCTGTTTGCACGCCTCCCCGATTTCCTTGATGCGCCCGGCGCCGAACCGGATGGAAGTGGGATAGGACCAGTTGCCAACGAGTTTCATTTTTCTCACGCTTTCTTCAGATGGTAGGATTTGGGGCGGGTAAGGTTGTGATAGCCGATCACCGACAATGCGCCCCCCCGTCCGGTATTCTTGCAGCCCGTCCAGCACAGGCCCGGATCCAGATAGTCGGCCCGGTTCATGAACACGGTGCCCGTTTCGATCTGGCGTCCGATCCGCGCCGCCCGTTCCGGGTCTGCCGTCCACAGGGAGGCGGTAAGCCCGAATTCGCTGTCATTCATCAGTTCGACGGCTTCTTCGTCCGATGAAACCTTCATGATTCCGACAACCGGCCCGAAGCTTTCGTCCCGCATCACCCGCATCTGGTGGTTGACGTTGGTCAGGATCTGGGGGGACAGGTAGGTGCCCCCGTCATCTTCGGCAAAGGTGTCGATATGGGTCTGCGCCCCCATGGCCACCGCTTCGGAAATCTGCGCCCGCACCTCGTCGGCAAAACGCCGTGCGGCCATGGGGCCAAGGGTGATCTCGGGGTCCAGCGGGTTGCCCAGCTTGTAGGCCGATGCGATGGCCACCGCCTTCTCAACAAAGGCGTCATAAAGGGACTCGGTGACATAAATGCGCTCGATACCACAGCAGCACTGGCCCGAATTGTACATGGAAGCATCCATGAGTGTTTCTACCGCGGCATCCAGGTCCGCATCCTCCATCACATAGCCCGGATCCTTGCCTCCCAGCTCCAGCCCCAGGCTGGTAAAGGTTCCCGCCGCCGCCTTTTCCATGGCCACGCCGCCGCCCACCGATCCGGTGAAATTGACGAAACCGAAGCTTTTCGCCCCGATCAGCGCCGAGGTGGTTTCATGGTCGAGGAACACGTTCTGGAACACGTCTTCGGGCACCCCCGCCTCGTTGAAGGCCCGCGCCATGCGCTCGCCCACCAGCAAGGTCTGGGTCGCATGCTTGAGCAATACCGTGTTGCCCGCGATCAGGGCGGGGGCCACGGTGTTGATGGCGGTCATGTAGGGATAGTTCCAGGGGGCCACCACCAGCACCACCCCGTGGGGTTCCCGTTCGATCCGGCGTTCAAAGCCGCCGCTTTCCTCCACGATGATCGGCTTGAGGGATTCTTCGGCAATGGCCGCCATGTGCGTGGCCCGTTCGTTGAAACCTCCGAACTCGCCGCCATAGCGCACCGGACGGCCCATCTGCCAGGCCAGTTCGGTAACGATGTCATCATTCATTTCGCCTACCCGGGCCACCCCGGCCAGCACCAGGTCCACCCGTTCCTGGAGCGGACGGGCCGCCCATGCCTTTTGCGCTGCCCTGGCGCGGGCCACCGCATCGCTGGCCTGTTCGTGGGAAAGGACGGGACGTTCCGCATAAACGGAGCCGTCGATGGGAGAAATACACTTGAGAATTTTTGTCATGTTCTTATCCGCTTGCAGATTTTGCGACCGGTGTCAGACCGGTTCGCGGTAAAGTGTGCCCCCCGAAATCGGGCTGCACATTGTGTTGGGTCAAGAAGCCGGGCCGGGCGGCCTGTGGCAAGGAACGTCTTTTCCCCGTCCCGTTCTGACCGGGCAGGGGGACGCCGCTCCGGAGCAGGGGCGGTCAGGCCCGCTCGAACCCCCGGGCAACCTCGTAGTCGGTTACCACGCGGGCAAATTCCTCCTGTTCCCAGGTCGCCGCCCGGTAATAATGGTCGATTACATCATCCCCCATCGCTTCGCGCAGCATGGTTGACCCGTTAAGGGCATCTCCTGCATCGCGCAGGTTGGAAGGGATATGGTCCGTGTTTTCGGCGCGATAGGCGTCCCCCTTCAGGGCTGGCGCCAACTCCCGCTTTTCCTCGATTCCCTTCAGACCTGCCGCCAGCTGGGCGGCCATGGCCAGATAGGGGTTCATGTCGGCCCCCCCGATCCGGCATTCGATACGCACGGCCTTGGTGTTTTCCCCGCACAGGCGGAAGCCCGCCGTCCGGTTGTCGATGCTCCATGCACTGCCGGTGGGGGCAAAGCTGCCCTTCTGGAACCGCTTGTAGCTGTTGATATAGGGCGCGAGGAAATAGGTGAACTCGGGGGCATAATGGATCAGCCCGGCCACATAGCGCGCCATGGTCTGGGACATGCCATGGGGGCGATCCGGGTCAAAGAACAGGGGCGTGCCGTTGCGCCACAGGGATTGATGCACATGGCTTGCGCTGCCCACACGGTCCTGATGCCACTTGGGCAGGAAGGTCACCGCGTGCCCCTGCTGCCAGGCAATTTCCTTGATGCCATGCTTGGCAATGGTGTGGTTGTCCGCGCATTCCATCGGCGCGCCATAGCGGATGTTCAATTCTTCCTGCCCGGCTTCCGCCTCCCCCTTGGAGCCTTCGACCGGCACCCCGGCGCCCAGCAGTTCGTTGCGCACCCGGCGCATGATATGCTCTTCCTTGGTGGTCTGCAGGATGTGGTAATCCTCGTTATAGGCGCTGATCGGCTTCAGGTCGCGAAAACCTTCGGCGCGGATTTCGTCAAAGGATTTCGCAAAAATGAAGAATTCCAGTTCGGTCGCCATCATGGCGTCCATTCCCATGTCTTCGAGCCGCCCCAACTGATGCTTCAGCACCGCACGCGGGGAATGGGCAACCGGCTCATGGCTGTGATGGTCCAGCACGTCACACAGCACCATTGCCGTGCCCTCCAGCCAGGGGATCAGCCGCAGGGTGGAAAGGTCGGGCTTCATGACATAGTCGCCATACCCTCTTTCCCAGCTCGTGCTTGCATACCCGTCCGGCGTCGCCATCTCCAGGTCGGTGGCCAGCAGGTAGTTGCAGCAATGGGTTTCTTCCCAGGCGCCATCAATGAAATATTTCGCAACCATGCGCTTGCCCATCAGGCGGCCCTGCATGTCCACCATCACCGCAAGGACGGTATCGATTTCGCCTTCAACCACCTTCTTCTTCAAGGCGTCAAACGTTAGATTTCCAGCCATTCGGAATTTCCTTTGTGCAAAGGGAAGCCCCGGCGATATCCCGTCGCCGAGGCAGTTTTCATGTCTTTGGCTTGCCCCAACATTTCCACCGGGGCAAGCACTATTTCACGCGCGGCGTCAGCAGCTGTAGCGGTAGGGACGGCCCGCTTCCACCATGGTCGCATTGTAGTCCCGGATGATGTTCACCACCTTGGCCTTGAGTTCGGACTGCGAAGCGATGTCGTCCCAGAACTTGTGGGCCGCTTCTTCCACCTTGCCCCATTCGGCATCGGGAATGGTGGTCAGCTTCAGCTTGTTTTCCTTCACCCGGAGCCGTGCTTCACCACCCCAGTACCACCACTGACGATGGTAATGGCTGTCGTTCATGCACACCTGAAGCAGCTGCTTCATGTTGTCCGGCAACTCGTTCCAGCGATCCATGTTGGAGAAGAAATGCCCGATCCAGGCGCCCGAAATGTTGTTGGTCAGGAAATAGTCGGTCACATCGGCCCAGCCGGAGGTGTAATCCTCGGTAATGCCGGACCAGGCCAGCCCGTCAAGCTCGCCCGTCTGCAGGGCCACTTCCGCATCTTCCCACGGAATGGTCACCGGCACCACGCCGAACTGTTCCATGAACCGCCCCGCGGTGGGGAAGGTGAAGA